>DATGUT010000337.1:0-3440 GCA_035301185.1 Salinisphaeraceae bacterium | reverse complement strand
CCCAGCAATGCCAGCACGCGCGCGCCCTTGATGTCGGCCAGCAATTCCGGCTGGCGCGGCATGTCGTCGAAGAATGGCGGCTTGCGCACATAAGTGGAATCGGGCTGCCATTCGAAGGTGTCGCCTTCGGCAATGTCCATGCCGCGCCAGCGCTCGTCGCCAGCGTACAGGTCGGAATAGCCTTCGGTGAACATGTCGGCCTGCAGGTTCTCGGTGATCATGTGCTCGATTTCCGTCGGCGATGGCCAGATGTCCTTGAGGTAAACCGGTTGGCCGTCCTTGCCGGTGCCGAGCGGCTCGCGCAGCAGGTTGACGCGCAGGCTGCCGGCGAGCGCGTAGGCGATCACCAGCGGCGGCGAGGCAAGGAAGTTCATCCGTGTCTCGGGATGGATGCGGCCTTCAAAATTACGGTTGCCGGACAACACTGAGCAAACGGTCAAATCCTTTTCCTGCACGGCCTCGCTGACTTCCGGAATCAGCGGCCCCGAGTTGCCAATGCAGGTGGTGCAGCCATAACCCACCAGATGGAAGCCAAGCGCTTCCAGGTACGGTGTCAGACCGGCCTTTTCGATGTAGTCGGTGACCACGCGTGAACCCGGCGCCAGCGAGGTCTTGACCCAGGGTTTCTGCGTCAACCCTTTTTCCACGGCGTTGCGGGCCAGCAACGCGGCCCCGATCATGACCGACGGGTTCGAGGTATTGGTGCAGGAAGTGATGGCGGCGATCACCACCGAGCCGTTGTCGACTTCGCATTCGGTGCCGTCTTCCAGAGTGATCTTGACCGGCGTGCTCGGCCAGTCGTGCTCGCGCCCGCAATCGCAGGGTGCGTGCGGCGCATCACCCGGGTCGCTGTGCCCGATGGAAATTGGATCACTGGCCGGAAAAGATGCTGCCGAGGCGTCATCCAGACTGCTTACGGCAACGGCCTCGTCCTGGCTCTCGCCACTGAGCAGTGCGCTGACGGCATGCGGCGCGATGCGCAGCGGCACGCGGTCGTGCGGACGCTTGGGTCCGGCAATCGAGGGTTCGACGCTGGCCAGGTCCAATTCCACGATTTGCGAGTATTCGGCTTCGTGTTCCGGGTCGTGCCACATGCCCTGCTCTTTCGCATAGGCTTCGACCAGGCGAATGCGCTCGTCGGAGCGCCCGGTCAGGCGCAGATAGGCGAGGGTCTCGTCGTCAATCGGGAAAATCGCGCAGGTGGAGCCATATTCCGGGCTCATGTTGCCGATGGTGGCGCGATTGGCCAGCGGCACGTTGGCGACGCCGGGGCCGAAGAATTCGACGAACTTGCCGACCACACCCGTTTTGCGCAGCAACTCGGCCACGGTCAGCACCAGGTCGGTGGCGGTGGTGCCGGGCTGCAGCTCGCCGGTGAGCTTGAAACCGACCACCTGCGGCATGAGCATGCTGATGGGCTGGCCGAGCATGGCGGCTTCGGCCTCGATGCCGCCGACACCCCAGCCAAGCACGCCGAGGCCGTTGACCATGGGTGTATGCGAGTCGGTGCCGACCAGCGTATCCGGGTAGGCGAGGATGCCGTCTTCGGTTTCGCGCGTGAACACGGTGCGCGACAGGTATTCCAGGTTGACCTGGTGGCAGATGCCGGTATCCGGCGGCACCACCTGAAAGTCATCGAATGCCTGCTGGCCCCAGCGCAGCAATTGGTAGCGCTCGTGGTTACGCTCGAATTCTTTTCTGGCGTTGGTCAGAAACGCGTTCGGCTGACCGAACACATCGACAATCACCGAGTGGTCGATGACCAGCTCGGTCGGAATCAGCGGGTTGATGCGCTGCGCCTCGCCGCCGAAATCGCGCATGGCGTCGCGCATGCCGACCAGGTCGACCACGCAGGGCACGCCGGTGAAGTCCTGCATCAGCACCCGTGCCGGCGTGTACTGGATTTCCTGCTCGGAAGCGACTTCCGGCTGCCAGTCGGCCAGTGCCTGGATTTGTTCCTTCGTCACCAGCCGGCCGTCCTCGTTGCGCAACAGGTTCTCGAGCATGACCTTGAGGCTGTATGGCAGACGCGCGGCGCCGTCGATGCGATCGAGGCGATAAATGGTATAGGTCGTGTCGCCGACCGTAAGCGTGTCGCGGGTGTTGAAACTGTTGGTGGTCATGGCATGCTCCTAGCGAAAGGCAATCATGAGTATGGCAAAAATCCCTACCGTCATAAGACCATAGCAGGCGGCGTGGATGGCGGCCACCAAGACAAACTTGAGCCGATCCACATGGACATAGTCTTCGACGATGACTTGCAGGCCGAGGCGCGTGTGCTGGAACAGCGCCACCAGCAGCAGAATCAGCGGCAGCGCGATCCATGGCCGGGCCAGCCAGGCCGCGATGGCTGCCTGCTCCTGGCCGAGGTGGACAAGCAGGCTCGCCACGAACCAGAGCATAAGCGGCACCAAAGCCGCGGCGGTGGCCCGTTGCAGCCACCAGTTCGCGGCGCCGCTCTTGGCCGAACCGAGGCCGATGGCGCGGCGCAGATGACTGGCGTGACCGCCGGCCACGTCGCGCTCGAGCGGATCCTTGCGTTGCCATTCCGACATGGAGCTATCCTGCCACGAGCGCTGCAATTATGCAGGTGAGTGCGGTCAAAACCAGGCTGCTTGCGACCACCAGCCAGCCGCTGCGATAAATGCTCGCCAGCTCGAAGCCGTAATTCAGGTCCCAGGCCAGGTGGCGAATGCCGTTGCACAGGTGGTAATACAGCGCAAACGTCCAGCTCAGCAGCAGCAGGATGCCGATCCAGGACTGCAGGAAGCCCTGCATCTGCGCGATCCAGGCGCCGCCGGCGGCCGCGCTGGTCAGCCACAGCACCAGCACCACAGCACCGGCGCTGAGCCAAGCGCCGCTGGCCCGGTGCAGGATCGACAGCACCGAGGTCAGCTGCGGACGATAAACCTGGGCGTCGGGCGAGCGTGGTCGATGGTTGACAGCCATCTCGTTCAACTCCTGCGCTGCTGCAGCATGAGCTTGATCTCGGCAATCTTCTTGCCCGGATTCAGCCCCTTGGGACAGGTGCGCGTGCAATTCAGAATGGTGTGGCAACGATACACCTTGAACGGGTCTTCGAGCGCATCCAGGCGCTCCGCCGTGGCCTCGTCGCGACTGTCGACCAGCCAGCGATGGGCCTGCAACAGTGTCGCCGGACCGAGGAAGCGATCACCGTTCCACCAGTGGCTGGGGCAGCCGGAGGTGCAGCAAAAGCAGAGAATGCATTCGTAGTCGCCGTCAAGCTTGGCGCGCTCGGCCGGCGATTGGCGCCGTTCACGCCCGCCCGGCGGTGGCGTTTGCGCCTGCAGCCATGGCTGGATGGATTCGTACTGCGCGAACGCATGGCGCTGATCGCCGACCAGATCCTTGATCACGTTCAGGTTGTTGAGCGGATAAACAGTAACTGGGTCTTCCACCTCGTCCAGCGTGCGGATGCA
>DATGUT010000336.1:0-7042 GCA_035301185.1 Salinisphaeraceae bacterium | reverse complement strand
TTTTTGCCCTGGGGCTATTGTTTTGCATGGCAAGCCTGGCCGTGGCCAAACCGTTGCCGATTCCGGACCCACCCTCGATTCATGCTTCCAGCTATATCCTGATCGAGGCCAAGAGCGGCCAGACACTTGCTGGCGCCAATGAAAACAAGCCGGTCGAACCAGCCAGCATCACCAAGCTGATGACCACCTACATCGCCTTCGATGCCATCGCCGCAGGCGAGCTGGCGCTGGATGACATGGTCAACGTGAGCGAAAAGGCCTGGCGTACGGGCGGCTCGTCCATGTTCATTGAAGTGGGCACGCAGGTTTCGGTGGAGCAGCTGCTGCACGGCATCATTACCGCTTCGGGCAACGATGCCACCGTAGCCCTGGCTGAGCACATCGCCGGCTCCGAGAGTGCCTTTGCCGACTACATGAACCAGTACGCCAAGGAACTGGGCATGGTCAACAGCCACTTCGTCAATTCCACCGGCTGGCCAGCCGAGAATCATCGCATGAGCGCCCACGACATGGCGCGCGTGCTGATTGCCATCATTCATGATTTCCCGGACTTGTACGGCCAGTTCTTCCAGCAGGAGGAATTCACCTACAACAACATCACGCAGATGAATCGCAACTCGCTGCTGTGGTCGGATCCCAGCGTCGACGGCGGCAAGACCGGGCACACCGAAGCCGCGGGCTACGGTCTGGCCGCGTCGGCCAAGCGTGAAAACGTGCGCCTGGTTTCGGTGGTCACCGGCGCCGCCTCGGAAAATGCACGCATTTCAGCGAGCCGCTCGTTGCTCAATTATGGCTTTCGTTTTTTTGAGACCGGCCAACTGTTTGGCGCGGACGAACCCGTTACCGAACTGCGCATCTGGAAGGGTGACTCCAAGATGTTGCCGGTAGTGGCCAAGGGCGCCGTCCACATCGCCTACCCGCGCGGCACCCGCGATCAGCTCTCGACCAGCGCCGAGCTGCCCCAGACCTTGATGGCGCCGGTGGAGCAGGGCCAGAAATTGGGCACTTTGAAAATAAAATACGGCAACGAGACCCTGCAGACCATCCCCCTGTACGCCGGCGAAACGGTTGCCAAGGGTGGCATCGTGCATAACCTGGTCGATGAAGTATTACTGCTGTTCAACTGATCCGGCAAGTTGATGACACAAACGATTGCCTATGTGAATGGACAATTCCTGCCGCTGGCGCAGGCGCAGGTCTCGGTGCTTGATCGCGGCTTCCTGTTTGCGGATGCCGTGTACGAAGTCATACCGGTTTATGCGGGACGCTGTTATCGTCTGCAGGCACACATCGAACGCCTGCAGCGCAGCCTGGCCGGCATCCGGCTGCATACCGAGCGCACGGCCCAAGACTGGAGCGAGCTGATCGAAGCTCTGGTCGCGCGCAACGGCGGTGGCGACATCGCGGTTTATCTGCAGGTCACGCGCGGCGCCGAAGCGCGCCGCGAGCATACTCTGCCCGCACAACCCACACCAGGTATCGTCGCCTTCTGCCAAAGCCGGGTGCCGGTTGCACCCACGGTGCTCGAGCAAGGCCTGGCGGCCGTGACCATGCCCGACAGCCGCTGGCGCTACTGCGCCATCAAATCCACGGCCCTGCTGGCCAATGTGCTGGCCGCCGACGAAGCGCGCAAGGCCGGCGCCGCCGAAGCTTTGCTGGTGCGCGACGGCAACATCATTGAGGGCACGTCCAGCAATGTGTTCGCCGTGCTCGACGGCTGCCTGACGACACCGGCCGAATGCGACGCAATGCTCAGCGGCATCACCCGCGCCGCCATTCTTGAGCTGGCCGCAAGACACGACATTGCCCATGCGCAAACCACGGCCCTGTCCACAGCCGCCCTGGCTCAGGCGCAGGAAATCTGGATCAGCTCATCGACTCGCGAAATCTATCCGATCACACAGCTGGACGGCGCGCCTGTGGCCGATGGCCGCCCCGGCCCGCACTGGGCGCGCATGTTTGCCTTGCTGCAGGCCGACACCGGCAACTGAACCATGGCCAAGCGCTCGCTCCTGACATTTCCCTGCCCGTTCTCGATCAAGGCGTTCGGCCGACAAGATCCGGATCTCGAAGCCATCGTGCTCGATCTGGTCCGCACCCATGTGCCGGCACTGACAGCACAGGATGTATCCAGCAAGCGCAGCAGCAACGGCCGTTTTGTCTCCCTGACCATCCGCATCACCGCCCGCAGCCAGGCGCAGCTGGACGCCATCTACCACGATCTCAGCAGCCACGATGCCATTCTCATGGCCCTGTGATGCCGCAAGCCGTGTCCACAACCGTTCCAGCACCGACGATCCGCCATTTTGGCTGGACGCCGCAGCCTTACCGTCCGATCTGGCAGGCCATGCGCCGCTATACCTGCGAGCGCGACAGCCACAGTGCCGATACCTTGTGGCTCCTGCAACACCGGCCGGTCTACACCCAGGGCAAGAATGGCCGCCCCGAGCACCTGCTGCTGCCAGGCGACATCGAGGTCGTCGCCGTTGATCGCGGCGGCCAGGTCACCTATCACGGCCCTGGTCAGATCATGCTGTACACGTTGCTCGACCTAAAGCGCCTGGGGCTGGGTGTGCGCAGCCTGGTCAGCGCGCTGGAACAGACCGTGATCCGTACGCTGGCCAACTATGGCATCCGCGCCCATGCCCGACGCGAGGCACCGGGTGTGTATGTCGATGAGGCAAAGATCGGCTCGCTTGGACTGCGTATTCGCAACGGCTGCAGCTACCATGGCCTGGCGCTGAACGTGGCCATGGACCTGGAGCCGTTCGCCCGCATCAACCCCTGTGGTTATCGAGGCCTGCGCATGACCCAGGTGAGCGATCTCGGCGGCCCGCAGGATCTTGATTGCATCGCCGCGGATCTGACCAGCCATTTAAGCCGCGAACTCGGCCTGCCGCCGGCCGCAGCGCAGGCTTGCAACGGGCCTTGATCTGTTAAACTGCCGCCTCCAAATGAATTTGTCGCCTCAATGAAGCGCCCGCAGCAACCGGATACGTCCAATGAAACTCTAGTCGAGGTGCGTGATCTGCACTTCCGTCTGGGTGAGCGTGTCATCTACGACGGGGTCGACATCGACATTCCGCGCGGTCGCATTACCGTCATCATGGGCCCCAGCGGCACCGGCAAGACCACGCTGCTGCGACTCATCAGCGGTCAGTGGCGACAGGATTCCGGCAGCGTCACGTTTGACGGCCAAGAGGTGGCCAGATTATCGCAGCGCCGGCTGTTCGAGCTGCGCAAGCGCATGGGCATGCTGTTCCAGTCCGGCGCCCTGCTCACCGACCTGAACGTCTACGACAATACCGCGTTTCCGCTGCGTGAGCATACGCGCCTGCCGGAGCGCCTGATTCGCGACATCGTGCTGATGAAATTGGAGGCCGTGGGCCTGCGCGGCGCGCGCGAGCTGTTCCCGGCACAGCTCTCGGGCGGCATGGCCCGGCGCGCAGCGCTCGCGCGTGCCATCGCCCTGGACCCAGACATGATCATGTATGACGAGCCCTTCGCCGGCCAGGACCCGATCTCCATGGGTGTGTTGCTGCGCCTGATTCGCCGCCTGAACGACGCCCTGGGTCTGACTTCGGTGGTGGTCTCGCATGATATTTCGGAAACACTCAACATCGCCGACCATGTTTATATCATCTCGGATGGCGTGGTAGTCGACCATGGCAGCCCTGAGGCCATTCGCGCATCGCAGTCCGCCTGGGTGCAGCAGTTCATCCACGCCGAATCCGACGGCCCGGTAGCGTTTCACTACCCAGCTGCGGCCTACGCCGCCGACCTGCTCGACTCGGCCTGACAGCCATGTCCACATTGAGCAGAAGCCTGTACACCGCAACCACGTGGATCGCCGAAGTTGGCCGCAGCACGCTGTTCCTGCTGCGCATTCTGGCCAGTCTGCCAGCGCTCGTGCGCAAGCCGCGCCTGGTTGTGGAACAGCTTTATTCCGTCGGCGTGCTGTCGCTGGTCATCATCGTCGTGGCCGGGATCTTCGTCGGCATGGTACTGGCCCTGTCCGGCTATCGCCTGCTGGTCGATTTCGGCGCCGAAACCGCGCTCGGCACGTCGGTGGCCTTCATCGTCGTGCGCGAGCTTGGGCCGGTAGTGACGGCGCTGTTGTTTGCCGGGCGGGCAGGTTCCGCACTGGCTGCGGAAATCGGCCTGATGCGTGCGACCGATCAGCTTGCCGGCATGGAGATGATGGCGGTCGATCCGGTCAAACGTGTGGTGGCGCCGCGCTTTCTCGCCGGTGTGCTGGCCCTGCCACTGCTGACCAGCATTTTCTGCGTCATGGCCATCGGCGCCGCCGGCGGCTATTACGTCGGCGTGGAAATGCTCGGCCTTGATGCCAATGCCTACTGGTCCGGCATTCAGTCCAGCATCCAGTACTGGCCGGACATCGCCGCCATCTTCATCAAGAGCGGCGTGTTCGGCGCCATCATCACCTGGGTGGCCGTGTATGAGGGCTATCACACCATGCCCACCTCCGAAGGCGTTTCGCGTGCCACCACCAACACCGTGGTCATCGCTTCGCTCGCCATTCTCGGTGCCAATCTCATGCTCACCGCCATCATGTTCAGCGGTTAAACAGGTTAGATTATGCAATCTCGCGCACTCGAACTCCTGGTCGGTTTTTTCGTTTGTCTAGGCATTGCCGCAATCTTCATCCTGACCATGCGCGTCAGCGATGTCTCCAGCATCGGCGGCAGCCACGGCTACACCGTGCAGGCCGAGTTCTTCAACATCGGCAATCTGCAGGAAGGCGCACAGGTCAACATGGCCGGTGTGCGCATCGGGCGCGTGGCCAGCATTCATCTGGACCCGAACACCTACGAGGCGGTAGTCGAGATGCGCATCGACGACCAGTTCAAGCTGCCTGCGGATTCGAGTGCCTCCATCCTCACCAGCGGCCTGCTGGGCAGCCAGTATGTCGGCATCGAACCGGGCGGCGCCGCCGACTTCATGGAGAATGGCGACAGTTTCGTACTGACCCAGGGCGCCGTTATACTGGAAAAGCTCATCAGCCAACTGCTGTACAGCTTTGCCGGCAACAGCGGCGATGCGGGCGATGATTCCGCCGCCGGCGATGAACTGTTCCCGCCCGCTCCTGACTAAGTGTGAACAGGCATGAATAAATGCGGGCTCGGAGCTGCCCCGTAGTATGGCCACCATGATGACGCGCACTCGCGCTGCGCATTTTTTTCAATTGGAGCAAACATGTATCGTCTAACATCCCAATTGTTCATCCTGCTCGTACTGCTGGCGTTCACAGTGCCAGCGGCGACCTTGGCTGCCGCCGACAGCGAGCCCAAGCCACCCAGGGAAATCGCGCAGGATACGGTCCACGACCTGCTTGCTGCGATGGAGGGCCGGCGCGACGAACTGCGCAACAATCCGGCCGAACTCGATGCCCTGGTGGACAGGATCCTGGTGCCACTGGTGGATGTCGATTACATGTCGCAGCTGGTGCTGGGGCGTTACTGGCGTGACGCCAGCGAGGAACAACGCAAACGCTTCCAGGAGGCCTTCAAGACCATGCTGGTACGCACCTATGGCAACGCGCTGCTCGATTTCGACAAGGAGCAGATCGACTACCAGCCGGTTCGAGCTCCGGAAGGAGCGGAAAGAATTACTTTCCGCGCCACGGTCACCACCTCATCGGGCGACAAGGTGCCGGTCAACCTGGACATGCATCTGGTTGACAACGAATGGAAAGTCTATGACGGGCAAGTGGGCAATCTGTCTTTCGTGACCAACTATCGCAGCCAGTTCAGCAGCTATATCAAAAAGCACGGCCTGGAGGCACTGATCACGCAGATGGAAAAGCGCTACGGTGGCGCAAACTGAATCCTGGTATGGCAACCATAGCAATCAGCGGCGAACTGGATGCGGCCAGCGTCCCGGCCCGGTTGCGCGAATCGGTGCAGTGGTTTCAGTCAGGCCAGAGCACTGCCATTGACTTGGCTGGCGTCACCCGCGCCGACAGTGCCGGCATCGCCTTGCTGCTGGAATGGCTGCGCCGGGCGCATGCCGCCAAAGCTGATTTGAGCTTTCATAATCCGCCGCCACAAATGCGCGCGATCATCGACTTCTGCGCCCTTGGTGATGTTCTGCCGCTGAACGATGCCGACGCATAGCTGCAGTTGACAACGCACATCGGCTGGCCGCGCCCTCAGTCGGCATCAGCCAACAAAGCGCCGCGCATTGGCGAACATTCGTGCCCAAGGACTGGGCCCATGCCAGTCAGCGGGCTTCCATGCCAGGGTGGAACTGCGCACGACCCGCTCTGGATGCACCATGGTGAGCAGCACGCGGCCATCACCATTGCACAGCGCCGTGAGCCCGCCCGCCGAGCCACTGGGATTGGCCGGATAGGCTTGCGTGGCGCGGCCGTAATTGTCGATGTAGCGCAGCGCGACCTGGCGCCGTGCCTGCAGCCGGGCCAGGTCTTCGTTACCTTCGAACAGCGCCCGGCCTTCGCCGTGGGCGATGGCCACCGGCAGCTGGCTGCCGGCCATGCCGTCCAGCAATACGGCCTTGCTGGCGAGGATTTCCACCGCTGCCGTGCGCGCTTCGAACTGCTGTGATGCGTTGCCAGCAAAGCGCGGCCAATGCGCGCTGCCGGGAATGATGGCGCGCAAGGCCGCCAGCATCTGGCAGCCGTTGCCGACCCCCAGGGTGAAGCTGTCCTCGCGCGCGAAGAATGCGGCAAACATGGCGCGCACGCGTGCATGGCTCAAAATGCTGCGCGCCCAACCCTGCCCGGCGCCGAGTACGTCGCCGTAGGAGAAACCGCCGCAGGCGGCGAGCCCCGCAAAGCCGGTCAGGCTCTGGATGCCGGCCAGCAACTCGCTCATGTGCACGTCGACCGCGTCGAAGCCGGCCTGGGTAAAGGCCCAGGCCATTTCCGCGTGGCCGTGGCTGCCCTGCTCGCGCAGGATGGCCACCTGCGGCCGGGCGCTGTTGACCCACGGTGCCGCGACATCTTCGCTCGCATCAAACGTGACACGGGCAGGCAGGCCTGGATCGTCAACATCAAGCA
>DATGUT010000335.1:0-6292 GCA_035301185.1 Salinisphaeraceae bacterium | reverse complement strand
GGGGTCCTGAGTCTGTTCAGCAGATAAACGCTGTCTCACCCGGCCAAATGCCTGTTTATCGTCACCTGCAGCGCTGCCTTGGCGCGGCGCTGCTGTTAATAATGCTGGTCGGCTGCGCCGCAGCGCCGCCGATCCTGCCGGATTACCGGCCGGCTGAGGCAAGCACGGTCAAACTGGAACAAGTGCCGTTCTATGCTCAGGAACGCTATCAGTGCGGGCCCGCGGCGCTGGCCATGTCGCTTGGTGCAAGCGGCATCGACGTGCAGCCCGACGTGCTGGTGCCGAAAGTCTGGGTGCCGGCCCTCAAGGGCAGCCTGCAGGCGGAAATGATTGCCACCGCGCGGCGTTATGGCCGCGTGCCTTATGTCATCGAACCGCGCCTGGCGGCGTTGCTGGCAGAACTGGATGCCAATCACCCGGTATTGGTGCTGCTGAACCTGGGCTGGAATTTCTATCCGATCTGGCATTATGCCGTCGTCATCGGCTACCAGCCGGAGCAGGACAAACTGATCCTGCACTCCGGCACCATCGAGAACCAGATTCTCGACACGCGCGCGTTTCTGGACGACTGGGACAAGGCCGAAAACTGGGGACTGGTGCTGCTTGCACCCGGTTCCCTGCCTGCCGCCGGCGACGCGCATCGCTATCTCGACGCAGTCGCCGGTCTGGAGCAAGTACAACCGCAAGCGGCGGAACCGGCTTATGCTGCTGCCACGCGCCGCTGGCCGGAGGCCGAAGCCGCCTGGCTGGGGCTGGGCAACACGCGCTATGCGCAGAACGATTTTAACGGCGCCGCAAATGCCTGGCGCGCGCTGCTCGAGCGCCAGCCACAGGCCGCTGTCGCGCGCAATAACCTCGCCCAGCTGCTGGCTGAACAAGGCTGCAGAAACAAGGCACTGGCTGCAATCGATACCGCCCTGACGCATGCATCCGCAGAGCTGCAGGCACATTTGCGCACGACCCGAGCCAACATCCTGGCCTTGCCCGAGCCCGCTCAGGCATGCCCGGCCGAGCTGTTGTAGCCACGCCTGCCGCAATGGTTGCGGCGCTATCGCACTTGTCGCTCCGCGCAAGTATGCTATATCGGTAAAATATTCACCGAACCTATTCAGGAGTGCTTCAACATGAGCCGCAACCACCCACCCAGGCAAGCCAGTTTGTACCGCGCGCTGCTGCCTGGTGCGCTTATTCTGGGCGCGCTGATCGTCATTGCCCTGTTCATCATGTGGCTGAGCAACAGCTCACAGGCTGAAGCCGAGGTGGCGGCCGGCAGCAACGACCAGCTGAGCGCCAGCACCATGCAGCAACTCCAGCAGGACTACGACCGCTACGGCGTGGCCGTTGGTGCTGTTGATGCACCCGTCACCATCCGCGAGTTTGCCGATTACCAGTGCCCAGCCTGCGCATCCTTTGCCCCGACTGCGGCGCGTATTCGCAACGAGCTGGTCGCATCCGGCAAGGTGCGCTTCATCTTCTTCGACTTTCCATTGCCAATGCATGACCACGCCTTTGCCGCCGCCGTCGCCGCGCGCTGTGCCGGCGAGCAGGGCCAGTACTGGGCCTACCAGGAAGCCTTGTTTGCCAAGCAGCAAAAGTGGGCGGCGCAAGACGATCCGACTCCCGTATTCCTGGATTTGGCGGTCGAAAACGGCATCGACGTACAGCAGCTCAAGCAATGCATGGCCGAAGACAAGATGCGCAATCTGGTGCAGAAGAATCGCGACCTGGCGCAGCAGCTGCGCCTGCGCGCCACGCCAACCATCATCATCGGCAACAAGGTCATCTCGGGCGCGCTGAGCTATGACAGCATCAAGGCCGAGGTCGAGCACCAGGCTGGCCAGCAATAGCCGGCAGGCTGCTGCAACAACTTGCCACTGCGCAGCATGGCGCGAGCAGCATCAGCTAAGCTGCGCCTCGATGCTGGTGAGCGTGTCCACGACGGCGGCCAGCGTCGCGCCATCCTCGTCGCTGCCATCACCCTTGCGACAGCGACGGAAAAAACGGACGAACTGCTTCTGCTGCGCACGCGCCATGGCGGCCACCGGCCCAGGCTGGCCTGCCGCTGCTGGAGCCGCCAGCTCGGTCACGTCGCGACGGCCATGGGCATGGGCAAGTACTGCCTGGTAGCGCAGCAGCAGACTGTCGAGCAGCACCCAGCCGAAATTGGGGTTTTGCGGCGGCCCCAGCATCAACTGCCGGCCGCTGCCGATGTCCAGCGCCAGCGTCGGCAGGCTGTTGCCCTTGAAGAAGGCGAGCGCGCCGCCGCCGATGCTGCCGAGCAAGGCACCCAAGCCCAAGGTATGGCCGAATGCGGCGACATCCACACCCAGGCCAGCGCCGGCGCCGGCGGTTGCACCGACTGCGGTCAGCTGTTGGCGCGTCAGGCCGAGGCGCCGCCACGTGTCGCGCCGGGCCAGATTCAGATCCGGGCCCAGAGCCCGCGCCAGCTGCGCCGATGACTGTACCTGCAGCGCATGATGGCGATAGATTTGCAGCAGCGTTTGGCTGCAGTTGCGCTCCAGCTCGGCAATATGGGCAAAATATTGCTGCCCGAGGCGCTCGAGGGCCGCGGCCCGGGCCTTGTCGGTGGCGCCGTCCGTGTCGCGATAATGCCCCTGCTCGCGGTAATTGAATGCCTGCACCAGGCAGTGCAGCATGGCTTCCGCCGCCTGCTCGCGCCGCTGTGCCCATTCGGCATCCAGCAGCGCCAGGGTTTCCTCGACCTGATGCTGATGCGCTTCCTCGATTTGGTTCAGTGCCGCCAGCAGCCGGCGGCGGGTTGCGAAACGCGCCTTGTGGGCGTTGAAGCTGCGCACCAGATTAAAGGCCGTGCCCAAGTGGGCGCGCCACTCGTTCGCGTGCTCTGCCGCCGCCTCACCTTTGCTGTTGAGCAGCGCCAGGCGCGGGCGCCCGGTCCAGCGCAGGATCTCGATTTCGGCGCGAAAGCTGTCGTACAGGGGCACGTTCGGATCGATCACGTAAATCGCGCCGGCACCATCCAGCAGCGGCTCCAGCAACAGGCATTCATCGACAAAATCCTGGCGGTGGGCGCGCACGAACTGTTGCAGCGTGTGCCGATCGGGCAAGCGTTCGCTGTCGTCCTGCAGCGCGCGGATGGCGCGCAAGGCCTCGATCGGACGCTGAAAGCCCGGCGTGTCGATGAAACGCAGGCGCTCGCTGCCATCCAGCACCAGCGACAGCATCTGGCAGCGCGTGGTTTCACCAGGCTCGGGGCTGATGCGGATGATGCGATCGTCGTCTTCCTCGAGCAGCGTGGCCAACACCGCCGACTTGCCCATGTTGACCTTGCCGACAACGGCATAGCACGGAATGGCGGTGGTCACGGCGGCACGTATTTCAGCCGTCATAAGCCGCAACCTCCGTGGCCGGATCACGCAGGCTATCGATTTGCCGCGTCCAGCGCTGCAGATCGGCATCGGCGGGCGCGACCGGCTGGCCGGCGGCCAGCGCAAACACGAGCCAAGTCATGGGCACTCGCGCCCCTAACAGTCTGCGCAGGCGAGCATGCAGCACCTGGACCTGGCGCGGCGACAGCGTCCAGCCCTCCACCAGCAGCACCACACCGGCCGGCCCCGCCGCCAGCGCCTGCTCGGCCTGCGCTTCGTGTGCGTCATCCAACACCGCGATCGCGCGCGTTGTCAGCGGATTCACGCGCAGCCGGCGCAGCAAGAAACCGCGCACGGCCGCACCGTCGACACCGTGGCCGCCGACATCAAGCACCAGCACGCCATCGGTCGGCCCGGCGGCCACTTCACCGCGCTCGATGCTGTTGAGCCGACGCCACAACGCCCGCTGACGCGGCGCCTGGAAAGTCAAATGCGCCAGCGCCCTGTGCGCGACCAATCGATAGTAAGCCGCCAGCAGCAAGCGCGGCAGCAGCCCCCACACCAGTAGCGCCAGCAGCAGGAAGCGCCACCAGATGCTGGCATTGGCCTGCGGCAGAGAACCGGCCACGGCACGCGTGGCGGCGATGACCTCGGCATCCGGCACCGCCTGCGGCCACAGCCAGCCCCATGGCAGCGCGACCAGCCAGATTATGCTCGCCAGCAGTGATTCCATGCCGATGCGCGGCGTTGTCTCCCAATAGAATCGTACGTCGAACAGCAGCAGGCAGCCGATGAAGGCCACGATCAGGCCAAGATTGAAGCCCACCGCACCGCGCTGCCACAAGCCCGCAAAGGTGGCTGACAATGCCCGGCGCGGTGCGCGCAGCTCAGCCAGGTCATTCAGCAGGGCGGCGATGCTGACGCGCGCCGGCTGTTTGCGCTGCTGCAGCTGCAGCACCATGCGCACGACGAAAGCCAGCCTCCCACGGCGCCGACCGAAGGTGCGCAGCAGCATGCTGCCACCATACAACAGCCAGGGCACAACCAGCGTCGCGCCGAAGAATATGATGACATGCACTGCCTGCCGCGGGCCGAGCAGCAAGCCAGTGACCAGGCCCATGCCGGCCAGACCCATGAGTACGAACAACGCCCAACCAGCCAGGCTCAGGGCTTGGCCGAACAGGCGGCCGCTCGTCAGTTTCGCATTGGCGCGACAATATTCCAGCCACAGCCGCAAACCAACGCGACGCCGACTGCCTTCATCCGTCAGCGCCGCCAGTTGCGGGCGAATGTTGCGCGCGAAATGGGCACGCGCAGCCTGATCCGCCGCGGCATCGCCGCCATGTGCCAGCAGGGCTGCCAAATCCACCAGATCCGGCAGGGTCCAATGGATTGTCCTGTATGCGGCATGTTGTTTCGTCGGCATTACAAACTGGCGTCGGCAACCTGCCCGGCCCTGCGGCTGCGTTGCATGAGAGTGCTGCTACATGCCGGAATGTTAGCGCATGAGGTCGGTTGTTTTCCTGGCGGGCACTCCGCCGTCAGTCTTCGCGTAGGGCAAAGCGACCGCTGCCGAGAAACATCACGGCCAGCGCGCTGAGCAGGAAAAACATCTGCGATTCGATGGCCCAGACTCCGCTGTCGGTCAGGGCGAATATATCGGCCATGTGCGCCAGGCCAATCGCAAACAACATGTGGATGACCACCAGAGCGCCGCCGATGCGGCTGAACACACCGAGCAGGATCATGATGGGTCCGACCACTTCACCGAAATAGGCACCAAAGGCAAGAATCTCCGGCAGACCGTTGGCGGCGAGCATTCTTTTTATGCCGCTGATTGCCTGCGGATGCAATACTTTGCCAATGCCATGAAACAGGATCAGCACCGAGACCATCAAGCGGACAATGAATTTGCCCACATCCTCACTAAGATAAAAATTCATTACTCAAGCGTCCTTGAATTGCATGCGAAAAACAAGCTGACATCTTACGGTGCCAGAGTTAACAAGTCCTTAGGCCGCCACGGCAAGCGGCGCTACCCCTGCACCAGCCGCAGCCCGGCGACACAGCCCACGATACCGGCCAGAAACAGCACGCGCAGCAGCGTGACCGGCTCGCCGTCGAAAACCATGCCGTAAAGTATGGTCAGAACAGCGCCAACACCCACCCAGACGGCATAGGCCGTGCCTGTGGGCAGCGTGCGCATGGCATAGGCCAAGCCGCCCATGCTCACGATTAGCCCGAAGAAGAAAACCACACTGGAACCCAAGCGCTGCAAGCCATCGGACTGACCCAAGGCAATGGCTCAGACGCTTTCAAACATGCCGGAAACAATCAGCACCAGCCATGCCATGGCCTGACTCCGCAAACTGGACGAGCACACATGCCACTCGCTTACGTGATGACTAGCCTGAGCCCGGCCGCGCCGGACGTTCAGCGCCTGCGCCGCAACGCGCAGGCATGATAGCAATTTTTACTCGGCAGCTGGGCAGAGCGCCTGGTGTTGCGCCGGCAAACTGCGGATGCGAGTAAAAAAACCCACGGGCACGGCAATCGCCCCGTGGGATATTAATCGAGCGCCGTCATTGATTGACTATAGCTTGTCGACCCATGCCAGAAACATCCCCCAAAACGTCTGGCACGGATCAGGCCGACGGCTGGCCTTGCCTAACTATAGCGCATCCGGCACAAACAATTGCTTGCCCTCCATACGATAATCGGCAATCAGCTGCTGGCCTTCTTCGGAAACCAGCCAGTTCATGAACTCGCGTGCCGCGTCAACCTTGACGTTATCACATTTGTCGGGATTAACCAGCATGACGTGATAGGGGTTGAACAGGCGCTCATCGCCTTCGACCAGGATCTCGAGATTGCCGCGATTCTCGAAACTGATCCAGGTGCCGCGATCCGACATGGTATAGGCATTCATCGCCTGGGCCGTATTG
>DATGUT010000334.1:0-3407 GCA_035301185.1 Salinisphaeraceae bacterium | reverse complement strand
GCCGCCAGCGCCGCGCTGCCGATGACGAAACAGGCGTAGGGCAGCTTCAGCGTCTTGCGCAGGCCGCCCATCTTGAACATGTCCTGCTCGTGGTGACAGGCGATGATGATGGAGCCGGAGGTCAGGAACAGCAGTGCCTTGAAGAAGGCATGCGTCATCAGGTGGAAGATGGCGGCATCCCAGGCCTGCACGCCCAGCGCCAGGAACATGTAGCCGATCTGGCTCATGGTGGAATAGGCCAGCACACGCTTGATGTCGGTTTGCACCAGCGCGGCGAAGCCAGCCAGCAGCAGCGTCAGCAGGCCGACGATGCCGACCAGCAGCAGCACGGCCGGCGCCATTTCGAACACGCCATGGGTGCGGGCGATCAGGTAAACACCGGCGGTGACCATGGTGGCGGCGTGAATCAGCGCCGAGACCGGGGTCGGACCGGCCATGGCATCCGGCAGCCATACCTGCAGCGGCAACTGGGCGGATTTGCCGACCGCGCCGCCCAGCAGCATGAGCGCCGCCAGGTTGGCCATGAGATCGCCCTTGGCCCAGACTTCCGGCGCCATGGTCAGGATCTGGTCGACATCCAGGGTGCCGAAGGTGTTGAACAGGATGAACAGGCCGATGGCGAAGAACACGTCGCCGACGCGCGTGGTGATGAAGGACTTGTAGCCGCACCAGGCGTTGTAGTAGCTCTTGTAGTGATAGCCGATGAGCATGTAACTGCACATGCCAACAAGCTCCCAGCCCATGTAGATCAGGAACAGGTTGTTGGCGAGCACCAGCAGCAGCATGCTCAGGATGAACAGGTTCATGTAGGCGAAGAAACGCGGATAACCGTGGCCGCCTTCCAGTTCTTCGGTCATGTACCAGGACGCGAACAGGTGAATCAGGAAGCCGACGCCGGTTACCACACTGATCATGGTGATCGACAGTCCGTCCAGGTAAAAGCTGAACTCGGTGTTGAAATCGCCAGCAACCACCCAGTCCCACAAGTGGATGGTTGTGGGTTCGCGGCTGCCGGACAGAAACGCGATCACCACCCATAAGGTGGCCAGGGCGGAGAGGCCCACCGAACCGACGCCGATGATGGCGGCGCGGCGATCCGGCATGCGCGGATTCAGCGCGAGCAGGAGCGCGCCGATGGCGGGGAACAGGACTGCTAGTACAAGCATGGTGCTCATCCGGACATCTCACTGGCTGCGTCTATGTCGACGGTCTTGAAACGATGGTGCAGTTGCAGCAGCAGGCCGAGGCCGATACTGGCTTCCGCTGCTGCCAGTGCCAGCACCAGCATGAACATGATCTGTCCATCCGGCTGGCCCCAGGCCTGGCCGGCCACGATGAAGGCGAGGCCGGCGGCATTGAGCATGATTTCGAGGCACATCAGCATGAACAGCATATTGCGGCGCGTGACCAAACCAATCAGCCCGAGCGCAAACAATATGGCTGCCAGCAGCATGCCCACTTCTATGGGTAATCCCTGCATTAAATGTTCCCCATCAGTTGCGATCCTGAGCGTTTTCCTTGCGGGCCTCGGTGTAGTGGTGCTGGCGGATGTCCTCGCGCCCGACGTGGCCGGCAACAATCAGCGCTGCCAGCAGCAGGAACGAGCCCAACTCCACCGCCAGCAGATATGGGCCGAACATTTCGCGGCCGACTTCACGCGGCGTCACCAATGCATAGCTGGAGGTGCTTTCAGCGCCGCTGGCCCACAGGGCGACGACCATGATGCCAAGCAGCACGATGCCCATCACAATGGGCGCAATCCAATCGACGGATTGTATCCAGCGCCGCTCCAGATTGATGGTTTCGATGTTGAGATTGAGCATCATTACAACGAACACGAACAGCACCATGATGGCGCCGGCGTAGACGATGACTTCCAGGGCCGCGGCAAAAGGCGCGCCCAAGGTATAGAAAGCCACGGCGACCCCAAGCAGCGACAACACCAGATACAGCAATGCATGCACGGCATTGGTATGGGTGATGACGCGCGCAGTCGCGATCACGGCTATGATTGCGGCGATGTAAAAGGCGATGGTCACTGTTTCTCCCTGAGTGGCTGGTAGCGCTGCCTACGGCATCAGCGTGCGCACGTCCTTGGGTGGCAATTCGTTTTCCGCTTCACCTTTGCCCTTGCCGCCGACGGCCTTGCCGGCGACGCGATAAAAATTGTAGCCTGGGCGCTTGCCCACGCCACTGATCAGCAGATCTTCCTTTTCATAGACCATTTCCTGGCGGTCGAACTCGGCCATCTCGAAGTCGGGAATCAGCTGGATGGCGTAGGTCGGGCAGGCTTCCTCGCACCAGCCGCAGTAAATGCAGCGCGAGAAATTGATGCGGAAATGCTCCGGATACCAGCGCCCGGTTTCATCCTCGGTTTTTTGCAGGCTGATGCAGTCCACCGGGCAGGCGGCGGCACACAAGTTGCAGGCAACACAGCGCTCGGCGCCGTCCGGATCCCGGGTCAGCACAATGCGGCCACGGTAGCGTGGCGGCAGGTAGGGCTGTTCTTCCGGATACAGGATCGTATCGCGCTTGCGGAAGCTGTGCATGAAGGTCCAACCGATTGTGCGCAAAACACTCAGCATGGCAGGCCTCTATTTTCGATAAGCAATGCGGTCATGACGCTGCCACCACGAAGGCGCCGGTCACGGCGACGTTGAGCAGGGTGAGGGGCAGCATGATTTTCCAGCCGAAAGCCATCAGCTGGTCGTAGCGCGGGCGTATGGTAGCGGCGCGCAACAGAATGAAAAACATGATGAAAAAGGATGTCTTCAGCGCGAACCAGAGAAACCCCGGCAGCCAGGGCCCGAGCCAGCCGCCGAAGAACAGCACAGTGATCAGGCAGGAGATGAGCACGATGCCGACATATTCGCCGACGAAGAACAGGCCGAACTTCATGCTCGAATATTCAGTATGAAAGCCGGCCGTCAGTTCCTGCTCGGCTTCCGGCAGGTCAAACGGAGCGCGGTGGAGTTCCGCGGTGCCGGCGATGACGAAGGTCACGAAGCCGAGGAACTGCGGGATGATGTACCACATGCCCTCTTGGGCGAGCACGATTTCGCGCAGGTCGAAGCTGCCGGCCTGGGCAATGACACCCATGATCGACAGACCGAGGAACACCTCGTAGGAGACCATTTGCGCGGCGGTGCGTACACCACCGAGCAGCGAGTATTTGTTGTTCGACGACCAGCCGGCGAAGATGACGGAATACACCCCCAGCGAGCTGAGCGCCACGATGAACAAAATGCCGATGTTGAGGTCGGTGATGCCAAAATTGGCGGCAAACGGAATCACCGCAAACGAGGCCAGGCTGGTGAATATGATGATGCCCGGCGCGACGACGAATACCGTCTTGTCCACGAACGGCGGGATCCAGTCTTCCTTGAAGAAGATCTTGATCATGTCCG
>DATGUT010000333.1:0-4101 GCA_035301185.1 Salinisphaeraceae bacterium | reverse complement strand
GACCGGCCGATAGCGATCGAAATTAAAATGATCGACATCGACGACGAAGACAATGGCCGGCGCCGCAAAATCGGTTACCTCGGCACTGCCCTTTAGGGTGCTGTCGTCGAGCTGCATTTGCAGCTGGCCGATGTTGGCGCTGCCGGCGGTGGCGCTGAACTCCATGTCCAGGCTGGCGTGCTCGAGTACCGGCGCCTGGTCCGACTCTCCGTCAGCATCCTGCTCACCTCGCAGCTCGGGCAGCTCCACACCAAGCTTCTGCAGCACGGCGCGCGGCTCGAACCGGGCCACGGCGAGATGACCGTTGATCACCGGCTCATTGTGCAGCTGGCGGCCGTGTAGCTGCCCGGACAATTGCAGGCCGGCGACCTCGATCCGCAGGTCGTCAAGAGTGAAACTCGACTTGTTCGCGTCGTACGCGCCCTGCCCGGTCAGCTGCAATTGCTGACTGTCGCCGGGCACGGCATCACCCTCGGTCTGGATGCGCAATTCGAGATCGTCGAACCTGTGCATGCCGCTGTCCGTGTCGGGCAGCAGCTCGGCGTTGAGGCTGATAGCGCTGCTGAAGCCCTGGGTCGGCGCGGCCAGCAGAGTGCTCGCCTGCAGCTCGATCGGCTCGCCCTGCACAATGTGTCCGGTGGCCAGATCGAAATCGGACAGCTGATAGCTGTTGCTGGTCATGGCATCGTTCCACGAGATCACGGCATCGCTGACCTTGATCGCCTCTATTTCCAGCGACTGCAGCTCGAAGCCGCCATCGGTTTCGCGCTCGCCGGTTCCACCCGTGCCGGTGTCGCGTTCGCCGGCTGCTGTCTCTTCGTTCGCAGCCGGCTCCTGTTCAAACATGCCGGCCCAGTTGGTCTGGCCATCGGTGTCGCGCGCGAGGCGCAAATGCAGGCCTTCGAGCGTGACCGTGCCGAGCTCCACCTGTCGCTGCAGCAGCGGCAAAAGCTTGACGTGGAAAGCCGCGGCGGCAATCTCGGCCATGGGCTCATCGCCGAATTCCGGCGCATTGGCCACGTTCACCTCGCCCACCTTGATGCCCAGCCACGGAAAGATCGACAACTCGATCGTCCCCGGTATGGCCACCTCGCGGCCGATTTTTTCCTCGATCAGCTCTTCGATTTGCTCCTTGTGCGCATTCGGATCGAAGAACAATGGCAGCAACACCGCAGCCAGGATGATCAGCACCACGACGAGCCCGATCAGCGCGGCCAGAATCTTTGCCAAGCGCTTCATGGGCACCATCCGTGCACGTAAAACCGTATTTCGAACCGCGTCAGAAATGATGCGGACTCATGCCTGTTCGGCCATGCCATGGGCAGCCTCTACTTCCGTCCCGAACCCACGTTTATACCATGCCTGCGCAAAGATACCATCCAGAACCATTGCCAGCGCTGCAGCATCCCAACCCGGCACAGGCTTTATACTGATTACTCGTCTGCCCGCTGCGACCGCATGGCAGCCAAGGTGCAACATTTTCTATCCCATGCAGCAGCACGACCGTCGCATTCGCAGTTTTGTCCGCCGCGAAGGCCGCATGACCCGCGGCCAGCAGCAGCGCCTCGACCAGTTGTGGCCGCGCTACGGCCTGGCTGTGCCGGAGCAGCCGCCGGACTGGGATGCCATTTTCGGCCGCCGCGCGCCGCGCATGCTGGAAATCGGCTTCGGCGCCGGCGAGGTGCTCGCCGCGCTGGCGGCGGCCAATCCGCAGCGTGATTTTATCGGCATCGAGGTCTATCGTGCAGGCATCGGCCGGCTGCTCGGCCGCCTGGCGGACAATGATGCCGACAATGTGCGCATTTTCTGCGGCGATGCCGCCGATATTCTGCCGCGCGCTTTTGCGCCGGCCTCGCTCGCCGAAGTGCTGTTGTATTTCCCCGATCCCTGGCCCAAGAAGCGCCACCACAAGCGTCGCATCGTGCAGCCGCAGTTTGCCGATGCCATCGCCCGCGTGCTCGCGCCTGGCGGTGTCTGGCGCCTGGCCTCCGATTGGGAAGACTACGCCATGCACATGCGCAGCGTGCTCGATGCGCATCCGCTGTTTGCCAATATCGGCGATCAGGATGGTTGGGTGCAAGTGCCGCCGCGTGCATCCACCCGTTTCGAGCAGCGCGGCCGGCGCAAGGGCCACCAGGTACGCGACCTGGCCTACCGGCGCACTAGCATGGCCGCGCCACGGGGCTGATCCGGGCTTGCCAGCGCCCGCGTTTGCAGCCACAGTGCCAATATGTCGATTGCACACCCAATAGTTGCGGTCACCGGCTCTTCCGGCGCCGGCACCACCACGGCGCGGGTGGCGTTCGAGCGCATCTTCCACCGCCTTGGCGCGCGCGCCGCGTTCATCGAAGGTGACGCCTTTCACGCCTACAACCGCACCGACATGGCCAAGGCACTGGAGCGCGCCACCATTCGCGGCGAGAACTTCAGCCACTTCGGCCCGGCGGCGAATCATCTCGACAAGCTGGAATCCCTGTTCGCTGAATACGGCGAGCTGGGCACCGGCAAGACGCGCCACTATCTGCACGACGAGATCCGCGCCGCGCAATACAACCTGGAGCCGGGCCAGTTCACTGAATGGGGCCCGCTCGAGCCGAATACCGACATTCTCCTGTACGAAGGCCTGCACGGCGGCGTGATCACCGACCAGTACAACGTGGCCCGGCATGTCGATCTCATGGTCGGCATGGTGCCGACCATTAACCTGGAATGGATTCAGAAGATCCGGCGCGACGCGGAAAGCCGCGGCTATGCGCCCGAGGACGTGGCCCGCATCATCCTGCGCCGCATGCCGGACTACGTGCGCTACATCACGCCGCAGTTCTCGCGCACCGACATCAATTTCCAGCGCGTGCCACTGGTCGATACTTCGGACCCTTTTTTCGCCCGCGATGTCCCGGCGCCGGAAGAATCCATGGTGGTGATCCGCGTGCGTGATCCGCGCCAATGGGCGATCGATTTTCCGTACCTGCTGGCCATGCTCAACGGCTCGCACATGTCGCGCCCCAACACGATCGTCGTGCCGGGCACGAAAATGCGCATGGCCATAGAAATCATCATCGGGCCGATGATCGAGTATCTTCTACAACGACGCCACACGAACATGGCATAACCATTGCTCAGGAGGTCACCGTGGAATACCGCCAGCTCGGCAACAGCGATATCGAGGTCAGCACCCTGTGCCTGGGCAGCATGACCTGGGGCCAGCAGAATAGCGAAGCCGACGCGCATGCACAAATCGATTACGCGCTGGATCAGGGCATTAACTTCATTGATACCGCAGAGATGTACCCGGTGCCGCCGCGGGCCGAAACCCAGGGGCGCAGCGAGGAATATCTCGGCCGGTGGCTGGCCGCCAACGGCAGGCGCGACGAAGTGGTGCTGCTCAGCAAGGCGGCCGGGCGCAGCACCATGGACTGGTTTCGCCCCGGCGGCGCGGAAGTGCGCCTGACCCCAAAGCAGATCCGCCACGCGCTCGAGGCCAGCCTGCGCCGGCTGCAGACCGACTACATCGATCTCTACCAGCTGCACTGGCCCGACCGGCGCACCAACTTCTTCGGCCGCCTCGAATACGAACACGACCCGCAGGACGACGCGGTGCCGCTGGAAGATAGTCTCGGCGAGCTGGCTCGCCTGGTCGAGGAAGGCAAGATCCGCCACTTCGGCCTGTCCAACGAAACACCGTGGGGTGTGATGCACAGCCTGGCCGTGGCCGAGCGCAGGCAGTGGCCGCGCATTGCGGCGATCCAGAATCCCTATTCGCTGCTCAATCGCAGCTTCGAAATCGGTCTGGCCGAATGCGCCGAGCGCGAGCAGGTCGGGCTGCTGGCCTATTCGCCGCTGGCCTTCGGCGTGCTGACCGGCAAATATCTGCATGGCGCGCGCCCCGATGGCGCCCGTCTGACGCTGTGGGAGCGCTTCTCGCGCTATTCCGGCGACCGCGGCACGGCCGCCGCCACCCGCTACATCGCCCTGGCCGAAAACAACGGCCTCGTGCCGGCGCAAATGGCCATCGCCTTCGTCCTCAGCCGCAGCTTCGTCACCAGTGCCATCATTGGCGCCACCACGCTGGCGCAGCTGCGCACCAACATCGCCAGCAGT
>DATGUT010000332.1:0-5042 GCA_035301185.1 Salinisphaeraceae bacterium | reverse complement strand
GCTGAATCCATTACCGGCGGGCAAAAACTGCCCGGCCCGGGAAGTCGCTATGAAATGTGTGGCCCAGGTGCTGAGGCGCTGCGCGATATGATGCGATGCGCTGCCGGGGGCGTTGCCGGTATTGATGCTGATGGCAATCCGATAACGATGCCTGGCGACGAACCGGACTTCGGTTCGGGACTGGGCAACACCACTGGCAATATCGACCCGAGTATGGAGCAGTGGATCAGCAATACGTATGGCGACAACGTCTTTGCCCGTTGCACCCAGCAGGAAGGGTTTAATGTCGTCGGCCGCGATGGCACCCCCTATACGATCGGTGGCAGCAGTGACTGGCGTTCCGGGCAGCAGTGCGGCGCGCTGGATTGCCGGCCGCCTGCGCGAGCGCGTAATGTCGGCGGAACTTGTCGCTGCGTGGCTTCGGATGGGAGCGCGGCCGCGGTGCAGGCTGCGATTGCGCGCAATATCGAGAGGCGCACCTGCAGCGTAATGACCGTAAACTGCGAAGCAAACCCCAGTTCGCCTTGCTGTGCAGGAAGCAGTGCAGGCGGCGTGCCGGATATCCCTGACATAGATCAGGGCCGGGTGTTCGATATCGATGAAGTCACTGTGCCTGACTTCAAGCGCTTGGATGACATAATCAAGCTTGACGTGATCGATTCAATTATCACAGAGCCTGTTGGCAATAGGGCGCCGGACAACCTGCCATGATGGAAGGGAAGAACACGATAATCAGCTTCAAGGTTCAGAACCATGCCTTTGCCAGCTGAGGCACCCAAGGCTTATCGCAATGCTGTTCGGTTAATTGCGGGATGTGGTTTGTAGGGCTGATGCAAAGGCTCGCCGCGCTGACATTCCCTTGTCTGCGAATGAGCGCCCTTGCAAACAGGTCTAGAAGCCGTGCCCAGATCCGTACCCAACGGCAATTTTGGCAAAAAAAAGGGCCTAGAGGTGAATCTAAGCCCTTGATTTATTTGGCTCCCCGGGCTGGGCTCGAACCAGCGACCTAATGATTAACAGTCATCCGCTCTACCGACTGAGCTACCGGGGAATGCGTTTGGAACCGCGTAGCATAGTGAAACGCTGCGTTTACTGCAACCGTGGCGGCAAATGACATGCGCGTCAGACCGCGTCGGCAATGCGTTGCAGGGCTTTCTCCAGGTTCTCCATGCTGGTGGCGTAGGACAGGCGGACATAGCCGGGCGCGCCGAATGCGGAGCCGGGCACCAGTGCGACACCGGCATTTTCGATCAGGTGCTCCGCCAGTTCAAGGTCGTCGTCGATGCCGTCCATGCGCTCGATGACGGCGGAGAAGTCCGGAAAGGCGTAAAAGGTGCCATCAGAGGGCAGGCAGCGCACACCGTCGATGCTATTGAGGGACTCGACGACGAAATCGTGGCGTTGGCGGAAGGCCTTGACCATGTCGCCAACACAACCCTGGTCGCCGCGCAAAGCGGCTTCAGCCGCTTCCTGGGCCATGGTGGCAGCGCCGGACGTGGACTGCGACTGGATCTTGCCCATGGCCCTGATCAACTCCAGCGGACCGGCGGCGTAGCCGATGCGCCAGCCGGTCATGGCATAGGCCTTGGAGACCCCGTTCATGACGATGGTTTGCTCGTACAACTCCGGCGCGGCGTTGACGATGTTTGCGAACGGCTCCTCGGTCCACAGGATGTGCTCGTACATGTCGTCGGTGGCGACGAGCAGGTTCGGGTGCTGGGCGATGACTTCGCCGAGTGCCGCCAACTCTGCCTTGGAATAGGCCTTGCCGCTCGGGTTGGACGGGCTGTTGAGAATCACGCAGCGCGTCCTGTCGGTAATCGCGTCGGCCAATTGCTCCGGCGTGATGCGAAACTCTGCGTCGATGCCGGTCTCGAGGATGACCGGCTTGCCGCCGGCCAGCGTGACCATGGCCGGGTAGGAAACCCAATAGGGCGCCGGCACGATGACTTCGTCGCCGTCGTTGAGCAGCGCCTGGAACAGGTTGTATAAGCTTTGCTTGCCGCCGACGGTGACGATGACCTGCTCGGTGTCGTAGTCAAGGTTGTTGTCGCGCTTGAACTTGTCGGCAATGGCTGCGCGCAGGCCCGGTGTGCCGGGCACGGGCGCGTATTTCGTCTTGCCTTCGTCAAGCGCCTGCTTGGCCGCGGCCTTGATGTGCTCCGGCGTGTCGAAATCGGGTTCGCCGGCGCCGAGGCCGATGATGTCGTGACCGGCGGCTTTCATTTCCGCGGCGCGCGCGGTGATGGCGAGAGTGGGCGAGGGTTGGACGCGCTGGACGCGCTCGGCAAGTTGCATGTTCACGGTTGAAAAGTCCTGTCGGCGGTAGAATGTTTGTCCATGCTTGTCATGATAACGGATGCGGTGCATGCAGCGCAGCCGAACATGGGTAATATCTGAGGGAATGTCGGAAATATTCACATTGCAGGCGGACTGGCAACCGGCTGGTGACCAGCCGGCCGCCATCGCAGGACTGGTTGAAGGGCTGGAAGATGGTCTGGCCCATCAGGTGCTGCTCGGCGTGACCGGCTCCGGCAAGACCTTCACCCTGGCCAACGTCGCCCTACGGGCTGGCCGGCCGATGCTGGTGATGGCGCCGAACAAGACGCTGGCGGCGCAGCTCTACGGCGAGTTCAAGGCGTTTTTCCCGGACAACGCGGTCGAATATTTCGTCTCCTATTACGATTTCTATCAGCCCGAAGCCTACGTGCCGTCGTCGGATACGTTCATCGAGAAGGACGCCTCGATCAACGATCACATCGAGCAGATGCGCCTGTCGGCGACCAAGGCGCTGATGGAGCGCAAGGATACGATCATCGTCGCTTCGGTGTCGGCCATTTACGGTCTGGGTGATCCGAAAACCTATTTCTCCATGGTGCTGCATCTGGACGAAGGTGATCGCATCGGCCAGCGCGACATTCTGCGACGCCTGACCGAGCTGCAATACAAGCGCAACGACATCAGCCTGGAGCGCGGCACCTATCGAGTGCGCGGCGAGATCATCGACATTTTTCCAGCCGAAGCCGAGGAAGAGGCGGTGCGCATCGAGCTGTTCGATGACGAGGTCGAGCGGCTGTCCTATTTCGATCCGCTGACCGGCGTGGTGCTGCGCAAGGTGCCGCGGCTGACGATTTATCCAAAAACCCACTATGTCACCGGACGCGGCCGGCTGCTCACGGCCATGGACGAAATCAAGGCGGAATTGCAGGAGCGCGTGCCCTGCTTCAAGCAGCGCGGCAAGCTGCTGGAGGCGCAGCGCATCGAGCAGCGCACGCTGTTCGACCTGGAGATGATCCGCGAGATCGGCTTCTGTTCCGGCATCGAGAATTATTCGCGTTATCTGTCCGGGCGCCAACCCGGCGAGCCGCCGCCGTGTCTGCTCGATTATCTGCCCGACGACGCCATCATGGTGCTGGACGAATCGCACGTCACCCTGCCGCAACTCGGCGGCATGTACCGCGGCGACCGCTCGCGCAAGGAAACCCTGGTCGAATACGGCTTCCGCCTGCCGTCGGCGCTGGACAACCGGCCGCTGCGCTTCGACGAGTTCGAGCGCCTGGCGCCGCAGCTGATCTACGTATCCGCCACACCGGGCCCGTATGAGCTGGAACATGCCGACAACACGGTGGAACAGGTGGTGCGCCCGACCGGCCTGGTCGACCCGGCGGTGGAAGTGCGCCCGGCGACGACCCAGGTGGACGATCTGCTGTCGGAAATCCCGGCCGTGATTGCCGCCGAGCAGCGTGTGCTGGTGACCACGCTGACCAAGCGCATGGCCGAGGACCTGACCCAGTACTTCCACGAAAGCGGCGTGCGCGTGCGCTACCTGCATTCCGACATCGACACGGTCGAGCGCAGCGAGATCATCCGCGATCTGCGCCTGGGCGAATTCGATGTGCTGGTCGGCATCAACCTGCTGCGCGAGGGGCTGGATATCCCCGAGGTGTCGCTGGTGGCCATTCTCGATGCCGACAAGGAAGGCTTTCTGCGCGCCGAGCGCTCGCTGATCCAGACCATTGGCCGCACGGCGCGCAATGCGCAAGGACGCGCCATCCTCTATGCGGACACGATTACCGGCTCCATGCGCCGAGCCATGGACGAAACCGAACGCCGCCGCGCCAAGCAGCTGGCCTTCAACGAGGAGCACGGCATTACGCCGCAAACCATCAAGAAGGCAGTCGCGGATGTCATGCGCCACGGGTTCGAGGAATACACGGCAGCGGACAAGCGCAGGCAGGTCGCCGAGGGCGGCGCCAAATATGCGCGCATGTCGCCGTCCAGGCTGGCGCGGGAAATCGATCGCCTGGAAAAGCAGATGTTCGAGCATGCCGAAAATCTGGAGTTCGAACAGGCCGCACAAACGCGCGATCTCATCGCGCAGATCCGCGATCAAGCATTGCAGATGCCGGAAAAGACGGGCTCGTAGTCGCGTGCTTCACGTGGCTGCGGCGTTGTCGCCGGCATGGCTTTCGGCTACGATTGAGGATTGTATTTTCCCCTCACCAACCCGGATCCGCGCATGGCAGACGACGTGGTCAACACGCGTTTTATTTTCGTAACCGGCGGGGTCGTATCCTCGCTCGGCAAGGGTATTGCGGCCGCCTCGCTGGGCGCGCTGCTGGAAGCGCGCGGATTGACGGTTTCCGTGATCAAGCTCGACCCCTATCTCAACGTCGATGCCGGCACCATGAGCCCGTTCCAGCACGGCGAGGTCTATGTCACCCGCGACGGCGCCGAGACCGATCTCGACCTGGGCCATTACGAACGCTTCCTGAAAACCCGCACTTCGCGGCTGTCCAATTTCACCACCGGTCAGATTTACAACAACGTCATCAACAAGGAGCGCCGCGGCGACTACCTGGGCGGCACGGTACAGGTCATTCCGCACATTACCGACGAGATCAAACGTTGCATTCTCGAAGGCGGAGAAGGGGCCGATATCTGCCTGGTCGAAATCGGCGGTACGGTCGGTGACATCGAATACCTGCCGTTTCTCGAGGCCATCCGGCAGTTTGCCGTCGAGCTGGGCCATGGGCGAACCC
>DATGUT010000331.1:0-13929 GCA_035301185.1 Salinisphaeraceae bacterium | reverse complement strand
ATTCGCCAGTTGGCTGGCACGCTGGCCGAAAGCGTCATTTACAATCTGCCTGCCGATTATTACGAAGAATACATCGATGCGATCCAAGCATTGACGCTGGATGATTTGGCTGCTGCCGCCGAACAATTGCTGCAACCCGGCGCCATGACCTGGATTGTCGTGGGTGATCTGAACGAGATTGGTGACGCAATACGGAGCCTGGATTGGGCACGGGTTCAGGTGTTTGACGACAGGCCGGAAAACAATGCGGAAGCCGGTGATGACACGCAGTAAGCCTCGTTGCCGCCGGCGCCTGGGCACGGCACACTAGGGCTATAATTCAGATTCTGTTGCACGGCCAAGTCACGATGAAGGCGCAGGAAGTTTATCTCGCCGCCGATCCGGTCAACGCCGAAATTGCCAAGGATTATCTGCAGTCCTTCGGCATCGAGGCGCATGTACGCAGCCAATACCTGTGGGGCGGCATGGGCGAATTGCCGGCCAATGTCTATCCCACGGTATGGGTCAATGACAGCAGCAACTATGCTCGTGCCTGCGATTTGATCCGACGCTTCGAAAGCGGCGCCGTGGGCGGGCGCCCGTGGGATTGCCCACATTGCGGCGAGCGCCTCGCCGGCCCGTTCGACACCTGCTGGAACTGCGGCACGCAACGGCCCGAATAACGGGCGCCGCCACAAAACGAAAGACGCAATCAAGCAAGCTAATGCATATCGTGCTGCATGAGCCCGAAATCCCGCCCAACACCGGCAACATCATCCGGCTGTGCGCCAATATCGGCGCTCGGCTGCATCTGATCGAGCCTTTGGGCTTCGAGCTGAGCAACCGCCATGTGCGCCGCGCCGGGCTGGATTATCACGATCTCGCCGTGGTGCGCCAGTGGCCCAGTTTCGCGCACTGGCAGGCGCAACACAGTGACTGCCGTGTGTTCGCGCTGAGCAGACACGGCACAAGGCGCTACGATCAAATCCGCTACCGGACCGGCGATGCGCTGCTGTTCGGCTGCGAAACCCGCGGTCTGCCCGCGGCACGGCACCGAGCTGCGGATGCCGTGCTCTATCTGCCCATGCGCCCACATAATCGCAGCCTGAATCTGGCCAACAGCGTCGCCGTGGTCGCCTACGAGGCCTGGCGGCAGACGGGCTTTGCCTAGGGTCGAGGTGCAGCTGCCTGGTCAGGTCGCCTTCACCAGGCCGCCATCAATACGGATGTTCTGGCCGGTGATGTAGGCCGCCTCGTCGCTAGCCAAAAACGCCAGCAGCGCAGTGACTTCCTCGGTCTTGCCATAGCGCCCCATGGGTATGCGGGCGCGGCGCTTCTCCTGCTCCGGCAGGCTGTCGATGAAACCGGGCAGGATGTTGTTCATGCGCACGTTGTCGGCGGCATAGCGATCGGCAAACAGCTTGGTGAAATTGGCCAGGCCGGCGCGAAAAATGCCCGAAGTCGGAAATACCGGATCCGGCTCCACTGCGGCAAACGCCGAGATGTTGATGATCGTGCCGCCGCCCTGCGCGATCATGGTTGGCGTCACCAGCCGCGCCATGCGCACCACGTTGAGCAGGTACACATCCAGCGCGGTGTGATAATCGGCATCGGTCATGTCCAGAACCCCGCCCTTGGGGCCATGACCGGCCGAGTTGATGACGACGTCGATGCGCCCCCACCGCGCCAGCGCGCCATCCACCAGCGCCTGCAAATCGCCGGGTTCGAGGTTGGAGCCGGTCACACCCAGGCCGCCCAGTTCCGCGGCCAGCGCTTCACCCTTGCCGGAGGATGACAAAATGCCGATGGCATGGCCATGCGCCGCCAGCCAGCGGGCAATATCTGCACCCAGGCCACTGCCGCCGGCCGTAATCAGCGCCACTTTCAGCTTGTTCATGGGTTGCTCCATTACTGTGAAAATCAGTCCGGCATCACTTCCCAGCCTTCGCCCGAGGCCACGGCCTGCAAACCGCGATCGGGCTGCACGGCCACCGCTTCGCCCACGCGGCGAAACAAGTACGCATCATGCACGGAATCGCCATAGGCAACGGCTGTTGCCAAGGGCAGGCCGGCCGCAGCGGCCAGCGCCTCAGCGCCTGCCACCTTGCTGGCGCCGTAGGGATGGCGGGTCGGCGGTGCCGCACGGAAGATGTCGTCGCCGCCAATGCTGCACAAGGCGCCATAACTCGCCTTGGCATGCAACGCTTGCGCCAGCGCCGCGGCCAGGAACTGCGGTGTGCCGCTGAGCAGCACGACCACATCGCCTGCTGCCTGGTGCGCCCGCAGCCGCTTCAGAGTCGGCGCGTGCAGGATGGGCTGCAGTTCCGTGTGCACGAACTCGCCTGCCAGCGCGTGCACGCGGTGTTTTTCCAGCCCGGTCAGCCAAGCCTTGTTCTTTTTCGTGACATGCTGTCTGAAACGCGGAGCATAGCGCAAAAAAAACCAGCCATAGGCCAGCCACTGCCGCACGCCCAGCACCCGCCTGCGCCGCAAATAATGCACAAAACGGACTTCGGAGCTGGCGCCGGGTATCAGGGTGCCATCAATATCAAAAATCGCGAGTCGTGCCATTAATCTTGCCCTGAATTCTTTGCTGGAGCACTGCGAGTACAGAACTCAATGATAACCGGCAGGCCACGCAGGATGCACAAAAGTGCCGACAGCCAGGCCAGCACGAGGCCCACTGCGAGCAGCCCCGGCCCCCAGTGTGCCCAGAATTCGGCCGCCAGCAACGGAAACGGCTGCCAGAACAGGATCCAGGCGAAAGTCACCGCCTTGACGGCGGCATAAAACCCGCGCATGAACCGGCCCGCCACCAGGAAGCGGCCCAGCGGCGACTGCATCATGTCGAACGCGGCTACCCCGCTTTGGGCGCCCTTGCTGCGAATGGCGTCCACCAGATTGCCGCGAATGACGAACAGCAACGGTATCCACACACCGATGAAGCCCAAATGGGCCAGCACGATCCACAGCACGGTTTCCACGATGCGGTCGATGGCGATGTCGAAGGTTGCGCCGAACAGCGACTCCTCGTTAAAGCGCCGCGCCACCCAGCCGTCGACACCATCGAGCACAATGATCAGGAGCGTCAACGGCGCATTGATCAGCTGCAGCCCGGGCGCGCCCGAATAAACAATACCCAGCAGCACGAACAGCAACAAAAAGCGCGCGAACGTAATCCAGTTTGCCATGCTTGCATTCAGCCTCTCGTGTCATGCCTGCCGCAATCCTGCCGCGGCGGCCTGGGTCATTCCTGTTCGGGCCGGGATGGGCGGCCGGCCAGGATGTCAGCCGCTGCGCGTGGCGCCAGATCTTCGTACAGCACCCGGCGCGTCAACACCGCGATGGGCATGTCAACATTGTGCTTGTCGGCCATGCGGGCGACCTCGCGGGTGACCCGCACACCTTCGACCACTTGCTGGATTTCCGCCTCCGCCTCCGCCACGCTGGCGCCACGCGCCAAGGCCAGCCCCATGCGCCGATTGCGCGACTGGTCGTCGCTGCAGGTAAGCAACAAATCGCCCAGGCCGGCCATGCCGGTAAAAGTCGGGCGGTGGGCGCCGACGGCCACACCAAGGCGCATCATTTCCGATAAACCGCGAGTGATCAGCAGTGCCCGAGTATTGGCACCATAGCCAAGACCATCGGCAATGCCAACGGCAATGGCAATCACATTCTTGACCGCACCGCCAATGCCGACACCAACTACATCGGTCGCGGTATAGACACGGAATACTCCGTCGTGAAACCGCCGCGCCATATCTTGGGCAAACATGCCATCGGTAGAAGCAATGGTCACTGCGGTGGGCATGCCACGCCCCACTTCGCCGGCAAAGCTCGGGCCGGAAAGAACCGCCGTAGGTCGATGCGCCCCCAGCACCTCCGCAGCCACCTGATGCGGCAGCAGTGCCGTTTCCGGCTCCAGCCCCTTGGTCGCCCAGATGACGCGCTGCGAATCGCGCAGCAGGGGCTTGAGTGCGCTCAGGCAGGCGCGCAGCGCATGACTGGGCACCGCAACCAGAACATCGGCGGCACCAGCCACGGCCGTGGCCAGCGACGCTTCCGGGCGCAGCCGCGCTGGCAGCGGACAGCCGGGCAGATAGCGCTTGTTTTCGCCGGCGCGCTGCATGGCCACCACAGCTTTCGGGTCACGGGCCCACAACAACACATTGTTGTGCACGCGCGCTAACTGGATGGCCAGCGCCGTGCCCCAGGAACCGGCGCCCAAGACGGCAATACATTGTCGTTGCGCCATAGCGACACCCGTCAGCGGTTACTGGGAAGCTGAATCCTGTCCATTCTGCTGCTGCAATTGCTGCTGGTAGAGCGCATCGAAATTAACCGGTTGCAGCAGGAATTGCGGGAATCCGGCCCGCTGCACCATGTCAGCCACGGTCTCGCGCACGAACGGGAACAGCATGTTCGGGCAATAAGCTCCCAGCGCATGCGCGCGCTGCGCCTCGTGTTCGAAATTCTGCAGGTGGAACACGGCAGCCTGCTGCACTTCGACGATATAAACCGTTGCCTCCTCCTGCTGCGCGGTAACGGTCACGGTGAGCATCACCTGATAGCTTTCTTCGCTCAGGGTCTGCGCCTGGGTATTGAGATCCACATTCAGCTTGGGATTGAATTCCCGGGTAAAAACATCCGGCCCGTCCGGCACCTCTACCGAAGCATCGCGCAGATAGACTTTCTGTATGGCAACCCGCGGCTGCTCGGTCTGCTCTTGATCCCTGGCCTGATCGGCTTCTTTATCCGCCATGGAAAACTCCAGTTGTTGTCGTGGCTTGATTCATTTGCGCGTCACCGGCATGCCATCGGCCTGCCAGCCATTGATGCCGCCCTTGAGCACATGCACATCAGTGTAACCAAGCTTGCGCAGTTTGCTGGCCGCCTGGTTTGCCACCGAGCCAGCACCGCAATAGCAAATGATGGTGCGATCCTTCGCCTTGGATATTTCCTTGGCGCGGCTTTCTATGCCGGCCATGGGGATATGCACTGCATTGAGCAGATGTCCCTTGTTGTAATCGGCAGACGAGCGCGTATCCACTACAATGGCGCCCTTGCTGTTCATGAGATGCACCGCTTCGTTGGTGGTGATCGGCCGCTGGCCCAGGAAATGGCGCATGGTTTCGCTGACCACCAATGCGCCCAGTACCAGGATCACGCCACCCCAAAGAAACGGGTGATTAAAAACAAACTCCTGAAATTGCTCCATAAAAATTTCCGACGACAAGTATTTTCCGGGCAGCGCGAAGGTTCAGGAAACAGTGCCTTTCCACGGCGCGGCTGCGATTATTGCATATACGACCGAAACCATGCTGCGAATCTGCCTCATTTGCCTCCTGTTACTCTGCCCGGGTCTGGCCGCAGCTGCGCCGGGTGACAGCGCGCAGGCACGGCGGGCACAGGCCGAACTGGAAGCGCTGCGAGCCAAGATCGAGCAGGTTCGCGACAGCATCGACAAGGGCCGCGAGCGTCACGATGAATTGGCAACCAAGCTCGAACAGACCGGTCGCACCGTGCGCGAGACTGCCGCCGAACTGGATGCGCTGGAGAAGAGCATTGGCAAACTCAAGCAGCATGTGACACAGCTCAAGCGCCAGCGCGATGCGGAGCAGGCCCAGCTCGGCGGCGAGCTCGATTTGCTGCGCGCGCAGGTCCGCGCCGCCTACCGCAATGGCCGCACCAACAAGCTGCGACTGCTGCTATCCGGCGAAAATCCGGCCCATATCGGACGCATGCTGATGTATTATGAGTATTTCGCGCAACGTCAAGCGCAGCAGATTGCCGCCCTGCGCAGCAAACTAACCCATCTCGCCCAGCGCCAGGCCAAGCTTGAGATCGAACAGCACAAGCTGGATCGCCAGCGCGCCAGCCGCGCCGCGACCCTGGATCATCTCCGGCAAAGTCGGGCCGAGCGCGAAGCGGCGCTCGCAGCCCTGGAAGAGCGCCTGCAGCGAAGCGAATCCACTCTGCACGATTATCAACTGGCCGAGGGCGAGCTCGAAGCACTGATCGACGAGCTCGGCAAAAAACTGCAGCGCAAGCGCCGCGAAGACAGCGGCGCCTTCGCCAAGCTCAAGGGACAGATGCAACCGCCCGTCGAAGGACCCGTCCTGGCCGCATTCGGCGCGGCCAAGGCGAAAGGCAAGATGCGTTGGAAAGGGCAGTGGCGCGCCGCTCCCGAAGACACGCCGATCCGGGCCGTTGCCGGCGGACAAGTGGTCTACATAGGCTACCTGCACCACTATGGCCTGATCATCGTGCTGCAACACACCGACGGTTATTTCAGCGTTTACGGGCATATCAAAAGCAGCTACGTTGAAATCGGCGATCCCGTTTCCCAGGGACAGAAGATCGCTCTTGCGGGAACCAGCGGCGGACATCGTCGCAGCGGCGTGTATTTCGAATTGCGCCACGGCAAGCAGGCGCTTGATCCGGCGCGCTGGTTTGGCAACTGACAAGGGCTGTCACAGTGGCTGTTCCGATCAGCGATATGAATAAAGCAGCGTTTCCTTTATGCTAGCGACTTTGGTGACTGCCAACTTAAGGCAATGCTTTCGCCGCAATCTCAGTTTCGCTCATTTTTGAAGACGCTTTTCATGAATCGACAGCACCGCAGCCTTTTGCTCATTTCTTTGGGCATCGTCATCGGCATTCTTATAAGCATCGCCCAGATTGGCTTTGCCGACCTCGGCAACGGTTCCGCCAGCAATCTGCCGCTGAAGGAGCTGCGCACTTATGTCGAGATCATGGATCGCATCAAAAAGAGCTATGTCGAAGAGGTCAGTGACGAAGAACTGATCGAGAACAGCATCCAGGGCATGCTCAGCGGGCTGGACCCGCATTCATCTTATCTCGATCCGGAAGCGTTCAAGGAGTTGTCCATTTCCACCAGCGGCGAGTTTGGCGGCCTCGGCATCCAGGTGCAGATGGAAAATGGCTTCGTGCGCGTGGTGGCTCCGATTGACGATACTCCGGCGAAAAAGGCCGGCATCGAATCGGGCGATTTGATCGTGCGCATCAACGGCGATCCGGTCAAGGGCATGACCCTGACCGACGCCGTCAAGATCATGCGCGGCGAGCCGGGTACGGAAATCACCCTGACCATTGTCCGCGAAGGCGAGGACGGGCCATTCAAGGTCACTCTGGAGCGCGCCAAGATCGAAGTCAAAAGCGTCAAGTCACGGATCCTGGACAATGACTATGGCTACGTCCGCATCAGCCATTTTTCCGACCATACCGGCGACACGCTGCGCGCCGAGATCAACAAGCTCAAGGAGGAAGCCGATGGGCCCCTGCGCGGCATCGTACTGGATTTGCGCGACAACCCTGGCGGTGTATTAAAGGCCGCGGTGTCGGTGTCCGACGCCTTTCTTGACCACGGCAAGATCGTCTCCATCCGCGGGCGCCGCAAGAACACCGACCAGCAGTTTGATGCCAAGGCGGGTGATGTACTCAACGACAAGCCGATCGTGGTGCTGGTCAACGAAGGCTCGGCCTCGGCTTCGGAAATCGTCGCCGGCGCCATGCAGGACAACGGCCGCGCCATCATCATGGGCCGCCAGACCTTCGGCAAGGGTTCGGTGCAAACCGTGCTGCCAATGGAAAACGGTGCCGCCATCAAACTGACCACGGCGCGCTACTACACCCCCAGCGGCAACTCCATCCAGGCTGAAGGCATCAAGCCTGACGTGGTCGTTGGCTACGTCAAGGTGGAAGCCATGGAAAACACGATCTCGCCGCTGTCCGAAGCCGATCTGGCAGGCGTGCTGGCAAACGACACGAACAAAGAGGACGACGAGGGCGACTCCGAGCGCGACGAAGACAGCAACACCACGCATCTGGCCGAACAGGACTACGCCTTGTACGAGGCACTGAATCTGCTCAAGGCTTTGCATATCCAGCGCTCGCGGGATCATTGATCATTCGCCGCGTGGCCAACGGCCACCGATAACCCTGCCGGCAGCAGCGACGGCACGCTTGCCGGGGTGCGTTCGCAAGAAGCAGGAGTTGGCATGGACAACAGCACGATGCTGGAGCTGTTTCGCAATCTTGGCATCGCTCTGGCCATCGGTCTGCTGGTTGGCCTCGAGCGCGGCTGGCAGCAGCGGGAAGTGCCGGAAGGCCAGCGCGTGGCTGGTTTGCGTACGCTGGCGATCGTGGGTCTGGCCGGCGGTGTCAGCGGCCTGCTGTCGCTGCAGCTGTCGCCGGTCGTGCTGGGCATGGCAGCGCTGGCGATGGCGGCGATGCTGACGGTGGCGCATCTCATCTCCTCGCGCCAGTTCGATGCTTACGGCATTACCGGTGAAATCGCCACTTTCACAACCTTCCTGCTGGCGGCATTGGCCACTGTGGGGCAACCGGCCGTCGCCGCCGCCGGCGCCGTTGCCGTCGTCGTGCTGCTTGGACTCAAGCCCGAACTGCACCGCTGGTTGGCGCTGCTGAAACATTCAGAAATACTGGCAGCACTCGAGTTGCTGGTGATCACCGTCATCGTGCTGCCGGTGCTGCCCAACGAAGCCATGGGGCCGTGGCAGGCGCTCAACCCATTTCAACTCTGGCTGCTGGTGGTACTGGTCAGCACCATTTCCTTCGTCGGCCACTTTGCGGTCAGGGCGCTGGGCCAGACTCGCGGCATCCTGCTCAGCGGCGCGGTTGGCGGCCTGGCGTCGGCCACTGCCCTGACCGTGAGCTTTGCCCGCCTTGCCCGGCGCCGGCCCAGCCTGTCGAATCTGCTGGCGACCGGCACAGTGCTGGCCCAGACCATCACCTTTCCACGAGTGCTTGCCGTCGTCTGGGTCGTCAGCCAGCCGCTGGCAGAGCACACGCTGATGCCGCTGACGGCCATGATGGTCGCATCCCTGGCCTATGGATTGCTGCTGTACTGGCGCACCGAGACCGTAACCAGGAAAACGCCGCGCAAGCTCGGCCCGCCGTTTCGCATAAAGGAAGCGCTGGTTTTTGGCCTTTTGCTGGTGCTCATCACGCTGTTCAGCGCCGCCATGCATCAATATTTCGGCCGTGCCGGCATTTACCTGGTCGCCGCAATCGGCGCCCTGACCAACCTGACCGCGGCCACGCTGTCGATTGCACAGCTTGCCAGCCAAGGATTGGATAACACGACCGCGACCTACGCGCTTGTCATCGCCGCCAGCAGCGCCACCTTGTTCAAGGCAGCACTGGCCGGATGGCTTGGCGGCCCGCGCCTCGGTTTGCTTGTCGGCCTGGCCGCAGTTGCCGCTGCCATCGCCGGACTGGGCACACTGCCATTGATCGGCATGAACACCTGATCGAACGAGCCCTGCCGGCAGACAGCAGCCGTTTTGCTTCCCATGCTCGTATCGCCGCCGTGAAACACAGCATGTAATAATGCGCGTTTACCGCGCATTCTGGGATCCACGTGCAACAGCAGGAACAAGCAGTCGGGCTGACGGCCGCATTAGGCGCTTTTTTGCTCTGGGGCTTCCTGCCGCTGTACTTCAACCTCTTCGATGCAAGCGTACCGGTGACCGGCATCCTGGTACACCGCGTCATCTGGGCCGCGCTGCTGCTGTTGCTGCACGCGGTGGTGCGCGGCCATGTCGGACGGCTGACCGCCGCGTTGCAAAACCGGCGCATTCTGGTCGGACTGGCCTGCAGCGCGACTTTCATCACCATCAATTGGGGCACCTTCATCTGGGCCGTGACCCACGGCTATGTGCTGGAGAGCAGCCTGGGCTATTACATCAATCCCCTGCTCAATGTTCTGCTTGGCTTCGTCGTGCTGCAGGAGCGCCTGCGCCGCCTGCAAACGGTTGCTGTTGGCATCGCCGCCACTGGCGTGCTGATCATGGTGCTTGGCTACGGCCAGATTCCCTGGGTGGCACTGATCCTGGCCGGCTGTTTCGGCGCCTACGGCTTGATCCGCAAGCAGGTGCCGATCGACAGCGCCACTGGGCTTTTGGTCGAAACCCTGCTGCTGTTGCCCTTGTCCCTGGCCTGGCTGGGCTGGCTCTATGTGCAGGGTGACGCCACCTTTCTGCGGCTGGATCGCAAAAACGACTTGCTCCTTTTTGGCGCCGGCGTGCTCACCATGATCCCGCTGATTCTGTTTGCCATCGGCGCGCGCCGCCTGCGCCTGGGCACGCTCGGCCTGGTGCAATACATCACGCCCACGCTGCAGCTGCTGAGCGGCGTGCTGTTGCTGGGCGAGGTATTTACCCGCGCGCACGCGATCACCTTTGCCTTCATCTGGACCGGGCTGCTCATTTATACCGCCGATGCCCTGGCCTTCCAGCGCCGGCTGCAATACGCCCGGCCATAGCAAGGATTCCAGCGCGGGGCATCTTTTGCCAAGCGCGCACTGCGAGCCTTCGTGGGTGTGGTCGGAGTTTCCCCTAATGCGGCTCGGCACTGTCCGGATGGTCGGCATGTGGCCCAAGTGTTTTCATGTGGCATCACTTTGTGCCAACGACGCATCCGACATGACTGATCGCAACCCCTTTACCGAAGCCAATCGCAGCCCCGCCAGCGATAATCCCAAAATAGATGCGGACAGCAAGAATAAGGATCTGGCACGCAATCGCCAGCATCACCAAAACGAGGATTTGCGCACCAACCAGGGGGTGCGCATCGCCGATAACCACAACCAGCTCAAGGCCGGCGAGCGCGGCCCGACGCTGATGGAGGATTTCATCTACCGTGAGAAGATGAATCACTTCGACAACGAACGCATCCCCGAGCGCGTCGTGCATGCGCGCGGCGCCGGCGCCCATGGTTATTTTCAGCCTTATGATGCGGCCGCCAAATACTCCAAGGCCGCCGTGTTTGCGGACGAGGCCACACCGGTGTTCGTGCGCTTTTCCACCGTGCAGGGCTCGCGCGGCTCCAACGACACGGTGCGCGATGTGCGTGGCTTCGCCACCAAGTTCTACACCTCGGAAGGCAACTGGGATCTGGTCGGCAACGATTTCCCCGTGTTCTTCATGCAGGACGGCACCAAGTTCCCGGACTTCGTGCACGCGGTGAAACCCGAGCCCCACAACGAGATCCCGCAGGGGCAGACGGCGCACGACACGTTCTGGGATTTCGTCTCGCTGTTCCCGGCCGCCACCCACGCCGTGCTCTGGGGCATGTCGGATCGCGCCTTTCCGCGCCATTTCCGTTTCATGGAAGGCTTTGGCGTGCACACGTTTCGCCTGATCGATGCCGAAGGCATTTCGCGCTTCGTCAAATTCCATTGGAAACCGGTGGCCGGCACCTGTTCACTGATCTGGGACGAGGCACAGAAACTCTGGGGCCGCGATCCCGACTTCAACCGCCGCGAGATGTGGAACGACATCGAAAACGGCGATCCGCTGGAGTGGGAACTGGGCATCCAGGTGGTGGCGGAAGAGGACGAAATGAAGTTTGCTTTTGACATCCTCGATGCCACCAAACTCATTCCGGAAGAGGAAGTGCCGGTCGAGATAATCGGCAAGATGGTGCTCAATCGCAATCCGGACAACTACTTCGCCGAGACCGAGCAGGTGGCGTTCTCGCCTGGGCACATCGTGCCGGGCATCGACTTCACCAACGACCCGCTGCTGCAGGGCCGGCTGTTCTCCTATCTGGACACGCAGATGATGCGCCTCGGCGGGCCGAACTTCCACGAGTTCCCAATCAACCGTCCAGTGTGCCCGTTTGCCAACAACCAGCGCGAAGGTCAGCACCGCCAGACCATCCACACCGGCCAGGCCTCGTATGAGCCGAATTCCATCGATGATGGCTGGCCTGCCGAGACGCCGCCAGGGCCCAAGGCTGGTGGGTTCGAATCCGTCAACGAGAAGCTTGACGCGGCCAAAGTGCGCGGGCGCAGCGCCTCCTTCGGCGATCATTATTCGCAGGCACGGCTGTTCTGGAACAGCCAGAGCGAAGTCGAGCAGGAGCACATCATCGAGGCCTATACGTTCGAGTTGTCGAAGGTGGCGCGGCCATACATTCGCGAGCGGGTGATTCAGAAAATCCTGCCCAACATCTCCATGGATCTGGCGCGCGCGGTGGGCGAACGCCATGGCGTCGAGCCACCCTCGGCGCCACCGGCGGAGAAGGCCGAATATGGCCAGGGCCACACTGAGAAATCGCCGGCATTGAGCCTGATGGCGCGCCTGCCCGGCCACATCAAGCATCGCAAGGTCGCCATCCTGGCCGCCGATGGCGTGGCCGCGGATTCGGTCGATGGCATCAAGCAGCGACTGACCCAGCAGGGTGCCACGCCACTGGTGATTGCGCCGACCATGGCGCCGGTGCAGGCCGCCAATGGCGACGAGATCGCCAGCGACGGCATGCTCAACGGCCTGCCCTCGGTGACCGTGGATGCCGTGATCGTGGCCGCCGGCGAGGACAGCATCAACAAGCTGGCGCAAGCGGGGCTCGCAGTGTATTACCTGCAGGAAGCGTTCAAGCACCTGAAGCCAATCGTCATCTTGTCGGAAAACGATACATTGGCGGACAAGGCCGGCTTTGCACGCACGGCGGACGGCATCTTCTGCGGCAAGCAGATCGCCGATGTGTTCGACGACTTTGCCCAGGCACTGGGCCAGCATCGGGTCTGGTCGCGCAACAACGTGGCCAACGACATGCCCGCTTGAGCAACTTGTCGGCGATTTACCCGATTCAGGAATCCAGGCCAGGCACCCAGGCAAGGAGTGGCGCTGCCATCGCTGCACCGTGCTTCTCCGCATGTCTTGAATCAATTACTTGAGGCGCTTAAGCCTGTCTTAAGCCCATTGTGGATAGCATGAGCTTCATCTAAAGAGGATGACACGAGCGACAAAGCGAGTCGATGATGGATACCCTAGCGCTTGATTTGGCCCGCATACAATTCGGCTTCACGCTGTCATTCCACATCATCTTTCCGGCCATCACCATTGGCCTGGCGTGCTATCTGGTGGTGCTGGAGGGCCTGTGGCTGTACAGCAAGAATCCCGTTTACCAGAATCTCTACCATTACTGGTCGAAGATTTTTGCCGTCAACTTCGCCATGGGCGTGGTCTCCGGCTTGGTCATGGCGTACCAATTCGGCACCAACTGGGGCGGCTTTTCCGAGTTTGCCGGCGGCATCACCGGGCCATTGCTGGCCTACGAAGTGCTGACTGCCTTCTTTCTGGAGGCGGGATTCCTCGGCGTCATGATGTTCGGCTGGAATCGGGTCGGCAACGGCCTGCATTTCATGTCCACTGCGCTGGTGGCGCTCGGCACGCTGCTGTCGACGTTCTGGATTCTGGCCTCCAACAGCTGGATGCAGACGCCACAAGGCCATGCAATCATCGACGGTCGGGTCGTGCCGGTGGACTGGCTGCAGGTCATCTTCAGCCCGTCCTTCCCTTATCGCCTGGTGCACATGAGCATCGCCGCATTTCTGGCAACCGCGCTGTTCGTCGGCGCCGCGGGTGCCTGGCATCTGCTGCGCGGGCGCAATACGTTGCCGATTCGCACCATGTTTTCCATGGCCATGTGGATGCTGGTAATCGTGGCGCCGATACAGATCTTCGTCGGCGACCTGCACGGTTTGAACACCTTGGAACATCAGCCCGCCAAGGTGGCGGCCATGGAGGGCCACTGGGAGCGCCAGAGTCCGGAGGACACCGATGGCGTGCCCCTGCTGCTGTTCGGCTGGCCGGACATGGAAGCCGAAACCACTCATTTCGCTGTCGGCATCCCCCATCTGGGCAGCCTGATTCTGACCCACAGCTGGAACGGCACCATTCCCGGCCTGAAGGACTTCCCCGAGGAAAACCGCCCCAACGCCACCTGGGTGTTCTGGTCGTTTCGCGTCATGGTGGCGCTTGGCCTGTTGATGGTACTGCTGGGCGTGCTGGCACTCTGGAAGCGCTGGCGGGGCGGCCTGTACGACTCGCCCTGGTTATTGCGCTTTGCTCTGGTAATGGGCCCCAGCGGTCTGATTGCCTTGCTGGCCGGCTGGTT
>DATGUT010000330.1:0-4394 GCA_035301185.1 Salinisphaeraceae bacterium | reverse complement strand
GCGGCGTTGCTCGTCGTTCATTTGGAATGACCAAACTTCACTCCTCGCGCCTTGCCTGAGCACATTTTAGACAGCAATGTGTGAACCGAGAAACACGAAAAAGGCTCTAGCATACGGTTGGTGGCAGGTGTGGCGATGGTCAGCTCCATCTTCATGGCTTGCATGAGGATAAGCGGCGTGTCTTGCTCGATGCGGATGCGGACGCCCGCGCTTCCCAATCACCCGCTTGATATTGGCGCCGCCATGGACAGTTGCGCTCGAATGAGTTCAGCACGCCGTGACCGTCAGCAAACACATGGATTTCGATGTGGAGCAGCCGGCCCAGGTATTTTTCCACCAGCATGCGAGCGTCACAGAAATCAGTTTATGAATTGCGTTGGCAGCACTCGCCAATGATCTAACACGCGCCGCCATTGCGCAGCCATGTAAAATAATGGGGCCGCAGATTTTGCCAGATACTGCGGCCCCAGGTCCCCCCTGCTGATTATTGGCTGCTGCGCTCAGCCTGGATTTATCACCGAGCGCGATGGTGCCGCCACGCCGCAATTGCGGGCATGGCGGCCATGCCGTGGCAACCTCATACTGGTCTGTTACTCGGCCTGCTGACCCAAGCCCTGCAGCAGATCACTCATGCTCATGGGCTTGGCCGGCAGCTCGAACAATGCGGCATCGGGCTGTGCGTCGGCGATGGACTGCACCTCCATTTGCCCCTTAACCCGCAGCACGCCGCGCTTTTCATCGGGCAATGCAGTGACCAGTTTTTGCACCAGATCCGGGCCGACAATGGCGCGGGCAAAGCCCAGGTAGGCTGCGGTCATCTCCACGGCCAGAGGATCATCCGTGAGCACCACCGTGAGAGTCTCCACCTCGCCATTCTTGTTGGTTATCTGTACTTCATAGACCTCACCGGCAATGCCGGCAACAGTTGCGCCCTCGCCGGTTGCCTCCGCCCGGCCTACTTCTTCGGGAATTGCCTGGCCCTCACCCATCGATTCAGCCATTTGCACGAAAGCCTGCATCATGCCGCCGACTTCCACGACCTCCGGCTCGCCGCTTTCGGGGTTCGAGACCATGTACGCCTTGCCATCGCGAATCAGCATGTAATCGGCTTCGTCCGGCGTCTCCATGCGCATGGTGTTTTCATCCTGCCAGATGATCTTGCTGGTTTCGCCATCGGACTGAATCGAGGCGCTGCCGGCAGCAAAGGCCGTCCACGGCAACAATATCGTCAGGCCAAAGACGAGCAGCAGTTTGTGTATGCCAATCATGATGTTTCTCCAATTGCTAAAATTGTGCGGTGGCAGTGGCGCCGCGCCAGAGCATGTTCAAGGCGTCTCGGGGTTCTCCGGCAAGCCCTTGTCTGCATCAGCCCTGCCACGCATGGCGCCAACCGCGCGCTCCTTCAGTTTGCGGAACTTCTTTGATATCTGCTCCAGCCGTGCGTCCCATTCCGGGTCGGGTTGCTGGTTTTCCACTGTGCGGAAATAGACCTGCATCATGCAGGTGATGGCGAAGGGCTCCAGCAACGCGGCCTTGATGCTCCAGGCAAACAGCAGCGCGAACACAAAGCCGGCAACCGTCCATGCCCCCGGAATCAGATACACGATGAGCGCCGCAGGCGCAAGCATGACCAGAAACATCAGGAAACTCAACAAATAAATAATGGCGGCCAGCCAGGCGGCGTTCTTGAGCATGATCCTGTAGTTCTGACCGTAGAGGATAAGCGAGTCCCGCGCCGAGCCCCAGGGATTGTCGGCGCCGGTGCGGATGATGCGCGCCAGAATCAACTCATCCATGAAGCCGAGGGCCACGCGCAGGAATGCGTGCACGATGCCGGCCAGCTGCTGCACCCCGGGCAGCGGCAGCACCGTGAGCACGCCGCGAACCAGGCCGCTGATGGCGGTGACCACACCTTTGATGAGCTGATCAATGGCAAACAGGATGCTCGCCTCGGCAAACAGCCCCTTCACCACCCCGCTGGCATGGCTGATTTGCGACTTGTCGGCAGGCAGGGACTTGCCATCAACCATTGCCACCAGCACCGCAATGTGGCCGGCCTTGACCAGGTACAGGATGTATTCGCGCACCCAATACATGAACATGCCGAACAGGCCAAAGCCGATGAAGCCGCCCCACATGGCGCCCGTGGCCTGCGCCTCGGCATCACCAACGGCCCCGACGCCATAACCAATGCCGGCCCCTACGCCAGTCACCAGGATATAACCCGCGGTGATGCCGAAGTACACCGCAATGCGCAGGCCGATGAACGGCAGCGTGCGCATCATCAGCCGCAACGACTGACCAATGCTGAAATCCCACATCATCTAATTTCCCGCATGAATGAATGGCGTGAGCCAAGTGTAATGCGCGGATCGTATTGGCACACCGTTCATTTGAAGGGGGAAGGTGCAAAAAAGCGCCTTGCACGGCCCGCCCACAGACCGCGCATCCCGCAAGTCAGGCCCAGGCAGCGCTCACAAGCACAAGCGCAGACTGCCGCTGGCCTGGCCGAAGGCGCCGCGCTTGCCCACGCGACGCAAGACGCGGCTAACTCTCTTGCTGTCCGGCTTCCATGCGCATGCGCACCAGTTGCGCCAGGGAATTGGCTCGCATCTTGGTCATCAGATTGCTGCGGTGCAGCTCCACGGTTTTGTGGCTGATGCACAGCCTGCGGGCAATTTCCTTGTTGGACAGGCCTTCGTACACGCCATCCAACACCTGCCTTTCGCGCGGGCTGAGCAGGTCCAGCCGCGCCTGCAGCGCCGAACGCCGATTGTATTCCTGCCGCAACTGCCTGCTCTGCTCGATGGCAGTGTGGATCTTCTGCAACAGAACCTCTTCGTTGACCGGCTTGGTCAGGAACTCGGCTGCACCCTGGTGCATGGCCCGCACGGTGGTTTCCACATCCGCATGACCGGAGAGAAAAATGATGGGCACGGGCTTCTGCCATTCACGAAACAGTCGCTGCAACTCCAGGCCGCTCATGCCAGGCATGCGCAGATCCAGCAGAATGCAGCCTGGTCGCACCGTGCTGAACGTCTCGAGAAATTCCTGAGCGGTGGCGTAGCAGTCCACCTCCATGCCCATGGAACACAGCAGAACCCGCATTGAATCACGGTGAGCCGTGTCATCGTCTATTACATGTATGAGGGGCTTCATGGATCGGGGGAGGTCCTTAAAGCTTTTTTTGCATTCACAAAACTTTATCAGCTCGGTATTTATATGCAATGCGTAATATTACACAGCGATTTCGCATCCTGTTCAGCCTCCATTAAGCTACAGGCGTGAATGGGAGCGGCCGTGCTTTCAATCACCCGCTTTCTAGGGCATACCCATATTGCCGCAGGTGGCCGTACCACTGGGCAACGCTTGCCGTGGCTGTCTTAATATGAGGGTACATGCAAACCGGTTGGCCGGCATGCACTATGCTGTGAAGAACATTGCCGTCACAAACGGGTGCAGCCTTCGCATGGGCACCGGCGTTCATGACATGAGCCATTTTGAGACACGCGAATCGACGGTGATCATTGTTGACGACGAGCCAAGCATCCGGGATGCGCTCGAAGTCCTGGTCACGGCTACGGGTTATCGCTGCATGAGTTTCGCCAGCGGCGAAGCCTTTCTGGCACGGCCGCTGCCGCGCGTGCCGCACTGCCTGCTGCTCGATCTGCGCCTGGAAGATGGCCGCAACGGCCTGGAAATCCAAAGCGAGCTGAATGCGCGCGGCGCGACGCTGCCAGTGCTGTTCCTGAGTGCCGAGGACGATGTCGCCTCTGCAGTAAGCGCCATGCGCGCCGGCGCGCTGGACTTCCTGCAGAAACCGTTTGATCCTGAACTGCTGCTCGACCGCATCAGCCGCGCCCTGCAGGCCAGCGTGGAAGGCCACGACCGCCGCCAGACAGCCGCGCACGATGCTGCCTTGCTGGCCAGCCTGACCCGGCGCGAGCATGAAGTCCTGGCCCTGCTCGTGGATGGTCATCTCAACAAGGAGATCGCGCGCATCCTCGGCATCAGTGTCCGCACGGTGGAAACCCATCGCAGGCACATCATGAGCAAGCTCCAGGCCCGCACCCTGGCCGATCTGGTCCGGGTCTGGCTGCATATAGAATTCGCCACCGAGTGGGCGACCCAGCCGTGGCAACCGTAGGTGCGCGGCGCGCTTTTTAACGTTTTCATTGCAAGCCAGCACGCCACCCCGCAGTGGCAGAACTGCCAGGCTCGTTCGCTCCCATAACGGCGCAGAAGCGGCATGATGCGAGGCAATTTTCATGCCAAATTGCATCAATCGGGCACGGTCGGGTCGTAGGTGGTGGGGAAGCGCGGCGGGTAGGCTTCCATGTAGGCATTGGCGGCGCGCAGCACGCGCACGTCGTCGAACTTGCCGCCGGCGAGCT
>DATGUT010000329.1:0-4357 GCA_035301185.1 Salinisphaeraceae bacterium | reverse complement strand
CTAATAGCCTACCATTGTGCGGCCTGCCCCGGCAGGCTCATGTCTGGTTTGGAAAAGACTGGGGCGGGTCGACATCACGGAAGTAAGGGAACCCGCTACGAGCAGACCATCGATTTGCATGACAGCCGCAGCCAGCGGTTCTATCAGGCGCTGGTGGCGCATGGAATGGCCCTGCGCCTGCCGGTCGGGCGGATAATGAACAGCGCCGATGATACGCCCGAAGAAGTCGATCCGCAGGCTTTACTGCCTGCGCTGCAGGCCGGTGTGCACGCGAGTGTGAGCATACATGCCGGGGACGGCGGCAAGACCAGTCGCCAGCTCATTCAGATGCTGCAAGGACCCTATGCAGAGCAACTGCATGTAACTCTCGCCGGTGTGCTGGAAACGGATGCCTTGGACGAGACGCTGCTGCCGTTACTGCAGCAGCCGCACCTGTATACGCATTTTCGCTATGCCAGTGGCTATCCCCGCTCAGCGGTCAATATGCACATTGATTGTCACAGCTGGCTCAGCGCGGCTTCATCCGGCAGCGCGACATCGCGCTTCTGCGGGAAATCTATCGCGTCAATCCAATGCTGTTTGTTTTTGTCACGCTGCGTGTGCTGCGCTTGCCTGCAACCGAGCTGCAATTGCCGGCTGCCGTGTTCAGCACCGCCCGCGAACCGTGAAACCGGGCTTGTTGCCGACAAGACGGCAACAAGCCCAAGTGTGTGTCGATATGGTCGAATCTGCCTAGAAACGGCGAGGGCCGCGCGGCCGCTCAGTGCGTGGACGCGCTTCGTTGACGCGCAGCGGGCGACCCTGGAAGTCCTTTTCGTTCAGACCTTCGATTGCAGACTTGGCGGCTGCATCATCGGGCATTTCGACAAAACCAAAGCCGCGTGAACGGCCACTTTCGCGATCCGTAATGACCTTGGCGGAGCTGACTTCGCCGAATTCTTCGAAAGCTGCCTGCAGATCGGCATCGCCGCAAGCCCAAGGCAGATTGCCTACATAAATATTCATTTTGATCTTCAAAACCTGGCTATGTGTCATTCATTGGCAAACCGTACGGACCTGCCCAACGACACCAAGCCAAGACCAACGGGCAGCGCATGCGCTGCTTGGCGCGCAGTCTAACTGACTTTTGCAGAGGAATATAGGGGTTTGCTTGCATCTATTGCGCGGCCTGCGCGAATTTGGTGCCAGCGCAGGATCATGCGTAACGGCAGCAGGCTCTAACCGCAATGCGGGTGGTTTTGTGCCTGGCGATACAGGCGCATGGCTTCATCTATGTGGTTGCGCAGCGACTGCATGCGCGCCTGGTTGGACGGGTGCGTCGACAGCAGCTCTGGCGGCGCTGCGCCTCCGGCTCTGCTCATGTTCTGCCATAAGTCGATGGCTGCGCGTGGGTCGAAACCCGCCCTGGCCATGATTTGCAGCCCGATCAGATCGGCTTCGCTTTCCTGGCCACGGCTATAAGGCAGCAACAGGCCGACCTGTGCACCAAGCCCCAACGCCGACATTGCCGCCTGCTGGCTTACCGTGCCGGCACCGCCAGCCAAGGCGGCAATGATTTGCAGGCCGGCCGATGTGGCAAATTGGGCGGACAGGCGCGCGTTGCTGTGATCGGCCAGTACGTGGCCGATTTCATGGCCGATGACCGCGGCCAGCTGATTCTGGCCCTGAGCTACGTCCAGCAAGCCCGTATAGACGCCAATTTTGCCCCCAGGCAGCGCGAAGGCGTTGATCTGCTCCGATTTGAATACGGTGATCTCCCAGTCGCCGCCGACCTGGCGCGTCAATGCCCGCGCCACGCAAGCGACATAGTTGTTGATGGCGGCATTGTGCGAGATGGGTGTTTCCTGCTTGATTTGCCGGTAGCTCTCGGCACCCATTTGCGCCAGTTCGCTCTGGGAGAACAGCTGCAACTGGCGATGGCCCAGCGGCGATGAGGCGCAGGCGGCAAGCAATAGAACCAGGCCAGCGGCGGTAATGTGGTAGACGAAGTGACGGCGCATTGGTTGTGTTTGTGACCAGGAAAAGCACTTAAATGTATTGCGAAAGAGGATACTGCATTCCGGCCCCGCTTGCCTATACTTGAGCGTGGGTGTGCGTTCGCTGCCCTGTGCAACGGCAGCAGCCCTTGTACAATCCCCGCATGGATGATGTATCGCTGATTCTGGACTCGCTCAATCCGGCGCAGCGCGATGCGGTTGGCGCACCGCCGCAGCACATGCGGGTGCTGGCTGGTGCCGGCTCGGGCAAGACCCGGGTGCTGATTCACCGCATCGCCTGGCTGATCGGGGTTGATGGGGTATCGCCGCACTCGATTCTGGCCGTGACCTTCACCAACAAGGCCGCCGGCGAAATGCGCGCGCGCCTGGAACCCATGCTGCGCGTGCCGGTGCGCGCCCTGTGGGTGGGCACCTTCCACGGCATCGCTCACCGCCTGTTGCGCATGCATTGGCGCGAGGCGGGGCTGCCGCAGCAGTTCCAGATCATTGACGCCGATGACCAGTACCGCCTGATCCGGCGTGTCATGCGTGGCCTGGAGCTGGACGAGGCCAGCTGGCCGCCGCGCCAGCTGCAGGGCTTCATCAACAGCTGCAAGGAGGAGGCGCAGCGCCCGCGCGATCTGGCCGACACTGGCGATTTTGCCCGCGCGCAGATGATCCGCGTCTATACGGCTTATGAACAGGCGCGCGAGCGCGCTGGGTTGGTTGATTTTGCCGAACTGCTGCTGCGCGCGTTTGAGACCTGCCGCGACAACGCTGAGTTGCTGGCCCATTATCGGCGTCGCTTCAAGCATATTCTGGTGGACGAGTTCCAGGACACGAACGGCCTGCAATATGCTTGGGTGCGATTGCTTGCCGGCAGCGCGGGCAAGGTCTTCATCGTGGGCGACGACGACCAGTCGATTTATTCCTGGCGCGGCGCGCGCGCGGACAACATCCTGCGTTTCGAGAATGATTTTGCCAATGTGGAAACCGTGCGCCTGGAGCAGAACTATCGCTCCACTGGCACCATTCTGGGCGCCGCCAACGCGCTGATCCGCAACAACCCACAGCGTCTCGGCAAGGAATTGTGGACTGCGGGCGCTGAAGGCGAGCTGATCGACGTTTACGCCGCCTACAACGAATATGACGAGGCGCAGTACGTCATCACCCAGATCCAGGCTTGGCTTGAGCAGGGCGGGGCGCGCTCGGACGTGGCCGTACTGTATCGCTCCAACGCCCAATCGCGGGTGCTGGAGGAACGGCTTTTGGCAGCTGATATCGCCTATCGCATCTACGGTGGGCAGAAGTTCTTCGAGCGCGCCGAAATCAAGGATGCGATGGCCTATCTGCGCCTGATCCAGTCGCGCGCCGATGATGCCGCCTTCGAGCGCATCGTCAACACGCCGACGCGTGGCATCGGCGCCACCACGCTGGGCCGCATCCGCGAGCATGCCCGCGCCGGCGCCATGAGCCTGTGGCAGGCGGCCAGCGGCTTGGCAGAAAATGGCCTGGCAGCGCGCGCGGCGAAGTCAGTATCGGCATTTCTCCAGCTGATCGAGCAGCTGGCTGCCGAGATTGCCGAGCTGAGCCTGCCGGAAGCGACCGAAAAGGTGATCGCAGCCACGGCGCTCAAGGCTTACCACGGCAAGGACAAGTCGGAAAAAGGTGAAGCGCGCAAGGAAAACCTGGACGAGTTGGTCAGCGCTGCACGCGGCTTCGTGCCGGAAGACGACGACAGCATGACGCCGATGGTGCAGTTTCTGGCCTATGCTTCTCTGGAGGCGGGCGAAAACCAGGCCGGCGAGTGGGATGATTCGGTGCAGCTGATGACCCTGCACTCGGCCAAGGGATTGGAATTCCCGCTGGTGTTCCTGGTCGGCATGGAAGAGGGCCTGTTCCCGCACCAGCGCGCGATCGAAAGCGAGGACGGCCTCGCGGAAGAGCGGCGCCTGTGCTACGTCGGCATGACCCGCGCCATGCAGCGCCTGCATCTGAGCCACGCCGAGATCCGGCGCCTGCACGGCAGCGATAACCTGTGTGCGCCATCACGCTTTCTGGCCGAGGTGCCGGCAGAGTACCTGCGTGAAGTGCGCCCGCGCAGCGGCATCCAGCAACCGGTGTTCCGCGCCGGTGCCCGGGCGCTGCCCGAGAGCGGGCCAAACGGCCTCAGCCTGGGCCAACGCGTGGCCCACAGGAAATTCGGCGAAGGCGTGGTCATGGCATTCGAAGGCGAAGGTGCGCGCGCTCGCATCCAGGTCAATTTCGATGCTGCCGGCAGCAAATGGCTGGTGGCCGGCTATGCTCGCCTGCAGGCGCTGTGAAACTTGCACGGGCAACAGCCACGGTCCGGTGACAGGCGCCGCCACCGGCATTAATCG
>DATGUT010000328.1:0-6810 GCA_035301185.1 Salinisphaeraceae bacterium | reverse complement strand
TTACTTCATGACCATCCCCGAAGCGGCACAACTGGTGATCCAGGCAGGCGCCATGGCCCATGGCGGCGAAGTGTTCGTGCTCAACATGGGCGAGCCAATCGAGATCCACAGCCTGGCGTGCAGCATGATTCGCTTGATGGGCTTCTCGGTGCGCGATGATGACAACCCCGATGGCGACATCGAGATTCGCATTACTGGGCTGCGTCCCGGCGAAAAGCTTTATGAAGAGCTGCTGATTGGCAAGAACAGCTCGGGCACGCATCATCCGATGGTGATGCAGTCGCACGAGATTTACTTGCCGTGGACCACCATAGCCGCAGCGGTGGCGGCGTTGCGCACGGCCCTGCAGCAGGATGACGTGCCGACATTGCTCGGGCTGTTGCGCGAATATGTCAACGGCTATCAGCCGGCAAGCGCGTCCGGCAAGGTGGTGCTGCTCAGCAAGGAGCAGAAGCGGGCCTGAGTGTGCAGCAAACTGTACTGCAAATGAAGCGCGTTCGCGCAGCCGGTGACAAGCCGGCTCATTCCCCCGGCGCCAGCGCGCGAATCTGCAGCGCGTGAATATCGGTCTGCATGAGGCTGCCGAGCGCGTCGTACACCATCTTATGGCGCTCCAGCGGTTTGACCCCGGCGAAGCGCGGGGAGCGAATGGTGACATGAAAATGGCCGAGCCCGGTTTTCCAGCCTTCGTGGCCAATGTGTTTGTGGCCATCGTCGCGGATGCTGATGTCGTTGGTGTCGAGCTCGGCACTCAAGGCGGCGCGGATGCGGTTGATGCGATCGCTCATCCAAATACTCGCTTGTAGGGATAGACTTTCGATTCGTAATACACGCCGTGAGCGCGGTAAGGATCGGCGGCGGCCCACTGGTTGGCATCTTCCAGACTGTCGAAGGCAGCAATGATGATGCTGCCTTGGGCGCCTTCGATTTCGCGGCCATAGCTGTCCGTGCGTGGCAGTGGTCCGGCGGTCAGCAGGCGGCCCTCGGCTTCGAGCTCGCTCAGGCGGCTGCGATGGGTGTCGACATGCTTGTCGCGCAGGTGGGCACTGTCGGCGATGTCGAGCGATACGATGACATAGTAATTCATGATCTTCCTCGCGATGGCGGGCCTCGACAAGCGCTGTTGTCGCCAACTGTTGTAGTTCGAGTCCCGCAACTGTTCCTAGCGTGATTATGGTACGCTTTATCTGCTTATAGGTCAGTGTTTTGTTCATGATGCCGGTGGGAGATGCCTATGGCTGAACTTGTGCAGGTACATTCTGAAACGCCGAAGCCTCGTCGTATCCGCCGCGTGGTCGAGGCTCTGCGCGATGGCGCAGTCGTGGCGTATCCAACCGATTCATCCTATGCCCTGGCCTGTGCCATGGGTAACAAGGGGGCAATAGAACGTATCCGGCGCATGCGTCAATTCGGGCGCGACCATTTCTTTACCCTGCTGTGCCGGGATTTGTCCGAAATCGCCACTTACGCCAAGGTTAACAATGCCAATTTCCGCCTGTTGAAAATGGCCACGCCGGGAGCGTATACGTTCATTTTGCCGGCAACGCGTGAGGTGCCCGTATGGCTGGCACAGCCCAAGCGCAAGACCATTGGCATTCGCGTGTCCAGGCATCCGGTGGCACATGCCATTGCCGAGGCCATGGGCGAGCCGATCATGACCGTGACCGCGCAGGAGCCGGGCGCCGAATTGCCGCTGTCGGAAGCGCTGGATGTGCGCGCAGCGTTCGGCAAGCAGCTCGATTTGATCGTCGACGCCGGCGCGACCGGGGTAGAGCCGACCACGGTGGTCGATCTGACTGACGTGCCGCAGATCCTGCGCCAGGGCAAAGGCACAGCCACCGCCATCGGCCTTGCACCGGAGCCACAATCTTAATTCTTGTGCCGAGGCCGGCTTGATCCCGGCCGATCAGCCGTTCTTTTATTCCGTTTTGTAAAGGTTAGCTTGTGACCACCCAGACCACCAGACCCGTCGTGCTGTCCGGCATCCAGCCATCCGGCAACCTGACGCTTGGCAATTACATTGGCGCCCTCAAGCACTGGGTGGCCATGCAGGACAGCCACGACTGCCTGTTCATGCTGGTGGATTTGCATGCCATCACGGTGCGCCAGGAGCCGGCTGCGCTGCGCGAGCGCTGCTACGAATTCCTGTGCCTGTACCTGGCGGCCGGCATCGACCCCGAGCGGGCGACGATCTTCGTGCAGTCGCACGTGCCGGCGCATGCGCAACTGGCGTGGCTGCTGAACTGCCACACGGCCATGGGCGAGCTCAATCGCATGACCCAGTTCAAGGACAAGGCGAGCCGCCATGCCGAGAACATCAACGCCGGCCTGTTCGATTATCCGGTGCTGATGGCCGCGGATATTCTCATTTATCAGGCAGATGCGGTGCCGGTTGGTGATGACCAGAAGCAGCATTTGGAGCTGACTCGCAATCTGGCCGAGCGCGTCAACGCGCGCCTCGGCGAGCCGCTGTTCACCGTGCCGGAGCCGTTCATCCCGAAAGTGGGCGCACGCATCATGAGCCTCGGCGAGCCGACGGCCAAGATGTCGAAATCCGACCCGGTTGCCGGCAACGTCATCAACCTGCTGGACGAACCCGACCAGGTGGTGAAGAAGATCAAGCGCGCCGTCACCGACTCCGCGGCCGAGGTGCGCTTCGATGTCGAGGCAAAGCCCGGCGTCTCCAACCTGCTGTCGATTTACGCGGCCGTGACCGGCACCAGCATCGCCGACCTGGAAGCCGATTACGCCGGCCAGGGCTATGGCGCGCTCAAGTCGGACCTGGCGGAGGCCGTGGCCGAATTCCTGCGGCCGCTGCAGGCCCGTTATCACGAGTATCGCGCCGATCGCGCCTGGCTGGATGAGTTGCTGGCGCAGGGCGCGGCCGCCGCCCGCGAGCGCGCGGCGCCGACCCTGGCGCGTGCCTACGAACTGTCCGGCTTCATTCCGAGCCGCTGAATGGCCGTTGCGGGAGCGGTCGTGAAACCGGCGGCAAGCGAAGCTGAATTGCTCGCCGCCATCCGCGTTGCCGGCGAGCCGCTCGCCGAGCTGCCGGAGGACCTTTATATTCCGCCGGCGGCGCTGCGCGTCATTCTGGAGGCGTTCGAAGGGCCGCTGGACCTGCTGCTGTACCTGATTCGCCGCCAGAATTTCGATATTCTAGACATCCCCGTGCACAAGATTGCCAACCAGTACATCACCTACATCGAGCTGATGCGCGAGCTGGAAATCGAGCTGGCCGGCGAGTACCTGCTGATGGCTGCCATGCTGGCGGAAATCAAGTCACGCATGCTGTTGCCGAAACCGGCCGCGGCAGAGGACGAAGGCGCCGATCCGCGCGCCGAGCTGGTGCGTCGCCTGCAGGAATACGAGCAGTTTCGCACCGCCGCTGAGCAGCTCCAGGCATGGCCGCGCGTGGGCCGCGACGTGGTCTGCGTGCAGCACGAACCACCACAGCTGCACATCGACAAACCCATGCCGCAGGCCGACCTGCGCCAGCTGCTGCTGGCGTTGCACGAAGTCCTGCAGCGCGCCGAGCTGTTCAACGAGCACCACATCGCGCGCGAGCCGCTGTCGGTGCGCGCCACCATGAGCGCTATCCTGCAGCGGCTGCGCCCTGGCCGGCCCATTGCCTTCGCAGCCTTGTGTACGCGCGACGAGGGGCGCATGGGCGTGGTCGTCTGCTTTTTGGCGCTGCTGGAGCTGGCGCGCGCGGCCTTGATCCGGCTGCACCAGGACGCGCCGGATGCGCCGTTGGCGATTGCGCTGGCGGCCGGCGCGGACACAAGTTCGGCGGAGCTCGCCCATGGCTGAGGCAACGGCTCAGGACACTGTGGTTGCCGCCGGCCTCGTGCAATGCATCGAGGCTCTGCTCATGGCCGCGGACGAGCCGCTGTCGGTGGCGCGGCTGATGACACTGCTGGAACACCACGATCAGCCCGATCGCGGCGCCATTCGCATGGCGTTGCGTGCGCTGCAGGCGCGTTATGCCGAGGCGGCGGTCAATCTGGTCGAAGTCGCGCAGGGCTGGCGTTTTCAGATCGGCGCCGACTATGCGACGCTGGTGGCCCGCCTGTGGGCGGAAAAACCGCCGCGCTTGTCGCGCGCCATGCTCGAGACGCTGGCGCTGATCTGCTATCGCCAGCCCATTGCCCGCAGCGAAATCGAGCAGGTGCGCGGTGTGTCGGTGTCGTCGTCGATCATCAAGACGCTGCAGGAATACGACTGGATCCGGGTCGTGGGTTATCGTGAGGTGCCCGGCCGCCCGGCGCTGTTCGGCACCACCAGCCAATTCCTCGATGATTTCTGCGTCAAGCAGTTGTCGGATCTGCCCGAGCTGCCGGCAATCAAGGATCCCGAGGCCCTGGAAGCCGCCGTGGCGCGGTTGCAGGGCCCGGCGGCTGATTCTGCGCCTGCACCGGATGTGTCTGTCACCGCGGGCGGAGCCGATGAGTAAGCAACGCCTGCAAAAGCTGCTGGCACACGCCGGCTACGGTTCGCGCCGCCAGATTGAGGACATGATCCGGGCCGGGCGGCTGCTGCTCAATGGCCGCCCGGCACAGCTTGGCGATCGCGCCGCCAGCACGGACGACGTGCGCCTGGACGGGCGGCGCCTCAATCTCGCCGGGCGCGCGCAAGTCAAATGCCGGGTGCTGGCCTACAAGAAGCACGTCGATCAGGTCGTCACCCGGCGCGATCCGCAGGGGCGCCCGACCGTGTTTCGGAAGCTGCCGCGGCTGGCCGCCGGGCGCTGGCTCGCGATCGGCCGCCTCGATGTCAACACCTCCGGCCTGCTGCTCATGACCACGGATGGCGAGCTCAAGCGCCGGCTGGAACACCCGCGCTATGGCATCGAGCGCGAATATGCCGCGCGCGTGCGCGGCACGGTCGATCAGGCCATGCTCAAGCGGCTGGTGACGGGTGTCGAGCTGGAAGACGGCAAGGCCCGCTTCGAGCAGGTGACCGAACACGATGATGCCACGCGCGGCAATCGCTGGTTCCACGTCACCGTGCGTCAGGGACGCAAGCGCGTCGTGCGCCGCCTGTGGGCGTCGCAAGGTGTGACCGTCAGCCGCCTGATCCGCGTGCGCTACGGCCCCGTCACGCTGCCCAGCGGCGTCAAGGCCGGCCAGGCGCGCGAGCTGAGCGCGGCCGAAGTGCGCGAGCTGGCCGCCCTGGTTGGTTTACGCCGTTGAGCGGCAAGGGCAGGGGCAAGACCCGCGCAGGCGCCTATTGTTGGAGAAACCACTCGTCGTGCGGCGCGCATCTGTAATGCACGACCAGCGACGACACGCGCAAAATCCGGCAGCGCCTCAATAGTCAATATCCTGCCGCTCGCCATCGGCGTTGAGCAGTTGGCCGTTTATGCCTTGTGTGGCGGGGCCGAGGCAATGCACGAACAGCCCGGCAATGGCGGCGGCGGGCTGGGCGGCTGGATCGTCGCTCGGGAAGGCGCTGCGGCGCAATGCGGTGGCCGTGGGGCCGGGGTCGATGGCATTGAAGCGCAGTTGTCTGTTTTGCGCATGCTCGAGCGCCAGCAGCCGCGCCATGGCCATGAGTGCATTCTTGCTGGCGGCGTAGGCGCCCCAGAAAGCCTTGCGCGCGCCGCGCCGATCGGCGGCAAACAGCACCGAGGCGTCGGCAGCGGCTGTAAGCAGCGGCAGGCAGGATTGGGTCAGGGCAAAAGCGGCGGTGACGTTGACGTGCATGGTGCGCTGCCAGTCTTGTACGGTCTGGCTTGTCAGCGGCATGAGGCCGTCGAAGCGCGTGGCCAGATGCACGAGGCCGTCGAGACGGCCGAAGTCGGTGTCGATGCCATGGATGAGGCGCTGATAATCAATTTCGCCGGCCTTGGTCAGATCCAGCGGGAACAGGGCGGGTTCCGGGTCGCCGGCGGCAACGATGGCGTCGTAGGTCTGGTTGAGCTTGTCGCTGCTGCGCCCGAGCAGCACGCAGCTGGCGCCGGCCGCAGCGGCGGCACGAGCGACTTCGCTGCCGATGCCGCCGCCGGCACCGGTAATCAGGATGACACGTTCGGCCAGCAGAGTCGGGTCGTCGCTCATGCCTTGTCAGCCACTGTGCCGGCCTCGATCTGCTCCTGCAAGGCGCTGATTGCGGTGCCCAGTTCGGCCACGGTGTCAGCAATGCGGGTCGCCTTCCAGGCATGGATGTCGTCATTCGCCGGGATGTAGCCGTAGCCGACGCCGATGGTCAGCATGTCGGCGGCGATGCCTGCCTGCATGTCGCGCGCCGAATCGCCGATGTAAATGCATTGCGCCGGATCGAGGTCGGCGTGCTCGCAGGCGCGCAGCAGCAGTGCCGGATCGGGCTTGAGCGGAGTGTCGGGATCGCTGCCGACGATGCACACCGGCGCCGGGGCAAAGGCCATGGCCTGCATGATGGGCAGCGCCAGGGTCTCGGCCTTGTTGGTGACGACGCCCCAGGCCCAGCCACTGGCAACGATTGTCTGCACGAGTTCGCGCATGCCGGCATAAGGCTGGGTGTCTTGGGTCATGCACTCGCGGTAGCGGGCGATGAACGCATCATGGGTGACGGCATAATCGGCATCGCCTGGATGCAGCCCAAGGCCCGTCTGCAACATGCCGCGGGCGCCATACGAGCACATCGGCGCCAGTTCGGGCACCGGCAAGGCATCGAGGCCGGCCTCGATGCGCAGCTGGTTGACTGCGCCGGCGAGATCGGGCGCGGTGTCGAGCAGGGTGCCGTCCATGTCAAACAATACGGCCCGTGGTGTGGCTTGGGTCATGCTGATTCCGATTTGCTGGTGTGGAGAAAGTAATTGACGTCGGG
>DATGUT010000327.1:0-6393 GCA_035301185.1 Salinisphaeraceae bacterium | reverse complement strand
CTTCGTTCAGCGTGAACCAGGCCTTGGCCATGCGCTCGCGAATGGCCGGCGCCCGCGCCGACAATGCTTCGGAGCCGAAGATGCGATAGCGCGGTACCGCCTGCCATTCGCCGCTGGTGGGCACTGCGGCCTTGGCATAGCCGTTGGCACCGGATGCGCGCAGCAGGTGTACGCCAGGGTCACCGCCCTTGAGATGGCCGCCCACTTCATCCTGGAAGCGGGTCATCGATTGCTGGTTGGAGTTCCAGGCCGGCGCCCAATGGAAAGCGCGCAATGATTGCGGCCGGCCTTGTTCGTCGCCGTAGCCTTCCATGGAGAAGGTCATGGGGGAATCCGCATCGATCACTGGTGTCGGCTCATGCACGTTGACATCGGCATACAGCGCGGTGCGCCCGGAAAAGCGGTGCGGCGAGCGCGGGAAGCGCATGCCGGCCTTGCGGAAGCTGACACTGGGCGCGGCCTCTTCGATGCCGGCGAACTGCGGCAGTTGGGCGACGATATCGGCAATGATGTCGGCCATGCCGGGCCAGTCCGGCGCCGTGCCGGTGAGGCCGGCCAGCTCGGCACTCCAGCGCCACGCCTCCTGCATCGGGCCATCGGGGATGAACGCCTGGAAAAAGCGCTGCGCCCGGCCCTCGTTGTTGATCAGCGTGCCGTCGGCTTCGGTGAAGCTGCCGGCCGGCAGCACGTAGTCGGCACGCGCGGCGGTCTCAGTCATGCTGTGATCGATCACGAGCACTTGCCTGGCGGCCTTGAATGCGGCATCCATGCGTGTTTTGCCGCCGCGTTCATACAAGTCGTTTTGCATGACGACCAGCGTATCGGCGCTGCCATCTTCGATTTTTGCGAGCACGGCATCGACCGGCTGGGCATCCATCATGGCCATGCCGAGGCTGTTCGCCTCCTGCAGGGTGACGAACAGGCCGGCGTCGTCGTTGTTCTTCAGCAGTGCCGCCATGACATTGCCGGCAGCTTCCAGAATGGCTTCGCTGGCGAGCCCGGTGCCCACCACCACCAATGGCTTGCTGGCGCCCTTGAGCGCGCTGGCGATAGCGTCGGCCTGCTGGCGCAGATCGTCGGTGAGATTGTCCGGCAGTGGTGCATCGGCATCCAGTGCATGCGCCACGGCAAAGCCCAGCTGGGCAATGCCATCGGGGCGCGCATGGATGGTCGCGGCGGCGCGATCATCCAGTTTGGTCGCGCTTGGTGTGGCAATGAACATGGGGCTGTATTGCTGCTGGCCATTATCGCGCACGCCGCGTGCATGCCATTTCGGAATGCCCTTGGCCGCGGCCAACTCGATATGCTTGTTGCGCACCGATTGGCGCAGTGACAGCGCCAGCCGGGGGGCGCTTTGAGTCACGTCTTCACCCAGCACCAGCACGGCATCGCAGTCTTCGACCTGGCGCATGCCCGGCAAATGATCGGCAAAGCGCTCCAGCAGCTCCAGCGCCTTGCGGCTGGCAGCCGCGTCGGGCGCGGTCATGCCGCCGGAGAAGTTGTCCGCGCCGACCCATTGACGCAGACCGTGGTTGTCCTCCAGCGAAGCGCGCGGCGAGCCGATGCCGACGATGCCCTTGGCTTCGCTGAGCACGCGGCGCAGCTCATTGAGCAGGGCATCCTTGTCCACTGGCTCGAGCACGCCATTGGGCTGTTTCACCAACGGCTGGCGCGGACGGTCGTCGCGGGTCGCGTAACCGGCGCCGAAGCGGCCGCGATCGCACAGGAAATAGCCATTGATCTCGCCGTGATAGCGGTTGTGAATGCGCCGGAGAATGCCCTTGCGCGAGCCGACGCTGGTGTTGCAGCCCAGCGAACAGTGGCCGCAAATGCCGGGCGCGTTCTGCATGTCCCATTTGCGCACGTACTGGGCGTTCAGGGTTTTATCGGTGAAGACGCCGGTCGGGCAGACTTCTTCCAGATTGCCGGCAAACTCGTTTTCGAACGGGCCGTCGCTGTCGCGCCCGAAATAGACGTTGCGCGCCGAGCCCAGCACGCGCAAATCATCGCCGTCGGCATAGTCGCGGTAAAAGCGCACGCAGCGGTAGCAGGCGATGCAGCGGTTCATCTCGTGTTCGAGGAACGGGCCCAAATCCTGATTCTTGTGGGTGCGTTTCCGGCCGCGGTAACGACGCTGCGTGTGTTGGGTCATTACCGTCATGTCCTGCAGGTGGCACTCGCCGCCTTCTGGACACACGGGGCAGTCATGCGGGTGATTGATCATGAGCCATTCGATGATTTCCTTGCGGAAATGGCGCGACGCCTCGTCCGACAGGGAAATGCGGGTGCCGTCGGCAGCCGGGGTCATGCAGGCCATGACGATGGTGCCTTCGGTGTCGTCTTCACCCTTGTACTGGGTTACCGCGCATTGGCGGCAGGCGCCCACGGAATCCAGATCCGGGTGCCAGCAGAAATAGGGCAGATCGTAACCCAGCGACAGCGCCACCTGGAGCAGGTTGTCGCTGTCATCCACTTCGTACTGTTTGCCGTCGATAGTAATCGTTGCCATGCCGTGCCTTTAGAGCTAGCTTTCCACCGTTGCTGCAGCTGGAATCAGTGCTTGCAGCTCATCCCGGTAATATTTCAGTGCCGTAATCAATGGGTCCATGGCGCCCGGCGCCAACGCGCAGAATGTCTTGCCGGGGCCGAGCAGCCGCGAATGCATGTCCAGCAATTCGATGTCGCCGGGCTGGCCGTTGCCGGCCTCCAAATCGGTCAGCAATTGCTCGACCCAGGGCAGGCCGTCGCGACAAGGAGTGCACCAGCCGCAGGACTCCTGGGCGTAGAAGTGCTCGAGATTCTTCAGCACGCCAACGATGGGCGTGTGTTCGTCGAACACGATCATGGTGCCCGTGCCGAGGCGCCCGCCGGCAGCGGCAACACCCTCGAAATCCATCGGCGTATCCAATTGATCGGGTGTCAGCATTGGCGTGGAACCGCCGCCGGGCAGCAAGCCCTTGAGCTTGGCGCCGTTGCGCACGCCGCCGAAATGATCCTCCAGCAGTTCGCGCAGCGGCGTGCCCATGGGCAGTTCCACCAGCCCCGGCTTGTTGACGTGGCCGGAGGCGCCGAAGATCTTGGTGCCGGCATCCTTGTTCAGGCCTAGGCCCTGGTACCACTCGGCGCCGTTGTTGATGATGTGCGGCACATTGCACACGGTTTCGACGTTGTTGACCGTGGTCGGCTGGCCGAACAGGCCGCTGGCGGCAGGAAACGGCGGTTTGTCCCGTGGCACTGCGCGGCGGCCTTCCAAGGCCGAGAGCAGGGCGGTTTCCTCGCCGCAAATGTAACGCCCGCCGCTCATGTGCGGGTGGATTTGCAAGTTATAGCCCGAGCCGAGGATGTCCTTGCCGAGATAGCCGGCTTCCATGGTTTCTGCCAGGGCGCGCTTGATGTTCTGCCAGCTGACCGTGTACTCGCCGCGCAGAAAGATATAGGCCGTGTCGGCGCCGATGGCGTAGCTGGAAATCGCCAGCGCCTCGATGAACTGGTGCGGATCGGCTTCCATGAGCATGCGATCCTTGAACGTGCCGGGCTCCATTTCGTCGGCATTGCACACGAGGTAAACATGATCCGGGCGTTCTTCCGGGCGTTCTTCGAAGCGCGGCATGAAAGACCATTTCACGCCGGTCGGAAAGCCGGCGCCGCCGCGCCCACGCAAGCCGGCCTCTTTCACCAGGTCAGCCACCTCGAGCGGGGTGAATTCGGCCAGGACCTTCTTCAGCGCCTCATAACCGCCTGCCGCCTCGTACTCCTTGAGCGTCATCGGCGTGCGGTCGTCGCGCATGTTTTTGGTCAGGACTTTTTCAGTCATGGCTCTGGTCTCTAGGGGTAGTCTGCAAGAATCTCATCGATGCGCTCCGGCGTCAGCCGGCCGTGATAATCGGTGTTGATGCGCATCGTCGGGCCGTTGTCGCAGTCGCCAAGACACACGATCGGCAACAACGTGAAGCGGTCGTCACTGGTGGTCTGGCCAAACTCGATGCCCAGTTTCTTCTTCAGGTAGGCGGAAATCTCTTCGTAGCCGCTCAGCCAGCAGCTGATCGAGTCGCAGACCATGATCACATGGCGGCCCACCGGCTGGCGGAAAATGAGATTGTAGAACGTGGCCACCGCCTCCATTTGCGTCGGCGTCACGCCAACGACCTCGGCCGCCGCCGCCAAGGCTTCGTCCGAGACCCAGCCGCGATGATCCTGCACGATCTTGAGCGCGTCTATGCAGGCTGCCTGCGGATCCTCGTACAGGGACATCTCATGCTGGATGGCTTCGATTTCAGTGTCACTGAGGGTCATCGTGTCTTTCTCACCGGTCAACGTCGGCCATTACAAAGTCGATCGAGCCAAGGATTGCGATCAGGTCGGGGATCATGCCGCCGCGCGAAATGAACGGGATCTGCTGCAGGTGCATGAAGCTCGGCGTGCGAATGCGCGTTCGATAGCTGGTCGTGTTGTGATCGGAAATCAGGTAGTAACTGGTCAGGCCCTTGGTCGCTTCGATGATCTCGCTCGACTCCATGGCCGGCACGACCGGCCCCCAGGTGACGGAGAGAAAATGCGCGATCAGGGTCTCGATGTCGTGCATGGTCCGGTCTTTGGTCGGCGGCGTGGTCAACGGGTGGTCGGCCTTGTAGGGCCCGCCGGGCATGTTGTCCATGCATTGCTTGATGATGCGGCAACTCTGGCGCATTTCCTCGAGCCGCACCTTGGCGCGATCCATGCAGTCGCCCTTGGTACCGAGCGGCACGTCAAACTCGAACTGGTCATAGCCGCCATAGGGGCGCGCTTTGCGCAGATCGAAGTCGCAGCCGGTGGCGCGCAGGCCGGGGCCGGTGATGCCCCATTCGATGGCCTCGTGCTCGTTGTAGGCGCCGATGTCCACCGAGCGCTCGCGCAGCACGTTGTTGTCCAGCCAGGCCTTGTCGTATTCGTGCACCCGCGGCAGGAACCAGTCGATGAAGTCCGCCACCAGGCGCTCCCAGCCGTTGGGCAGGTCCATGGCCATGCCGCCGATGCGGAAGAAGGCCGGGTGCATGCGGAAACCGGTAACGGCTTCCACCACGTCATAGGCCTTCTGGCGGTCGGTGAACATCCAGAACACCGGGCTCATGCCGCCGATGTCCTGCACGTACGTGCCCAGGAACAGCAGGTGGCTCATGATGCGGAAGAACTCCGACAACATGATGCGCGCCACCTTGGCCCGCGGCGGCACTTCGATGCCGAGCACCTTTTCCAGGTTCTGCAAATAGGGCAGTTCGTTCATGACACCGCCCAGGTAATCGATCCGGTCGGTGTAGGGGATATAGGTGTGCCAAGTCTGGCGCTCGCCCATTTTTTCGGCGCCGCGGTGGTGGTAGCCGACTTCCGGGACGCAGTCGATCAACTCCTCGCCATCGAGCTGGCAGACGACTCGAAACACGCCATGCGCACTGGGATGGTTCGGGCCCAGGTTGAGGAACATGAATTCGGCGTCTTCCGTCTGCCGCTCCATGCCCCATTCTTCGGGCTTGAACTCCAGCGCCGCCTCTTCTTCGGCCTGGCGCTTCTGGGTCAGCTCGTAGGGGCCGATTTCGGTGGCGCGCGCGAGGTGATCCTTGCGCAGCTGATGGCCGACCCAGGTTTCCGGCATCATGATGCGGCGCAGGTTCGGATGGCCGTCGAACTTGACCCCGAACATGTCCCAGACTTCGCGCTCATACCAGTTGGCATTCGGCCAGATGTCGCAAATGCTGGGCACGGACAGGGCGTTTTCGAACAATGCCACCTTGATGCGGAACTCGACCACCGGCTGCAGCGACAGCAGATGGTAGAATACCGTGAACTCCGCATCCGGCTGGCCTTCGCGATGCCGGCGGGCGCGCTCGTCGATGCCGTGCAGGTCGTACAGCATGCGATAGCGAATCGGCGCATCGTCTTTCAGGAAGCGCAGTACGTCGCGCAGCTGATCGCGGCCTACCCAGACGGTCGGGATGCCGTCGGCGGTCGACTGGAATACAAGCTTGTCAGTGTCGAAGCGCGCGCGCAGTTGTTGTTCGATATCGGCCTTGTCCAGCATGCGGGCTAAACCTCGTCCGGAGAGCGCAGTTCCGTCGCGGCCATGCGTTCGCCGCGGCGGCGCAGGCGCATGGGTTTCTGCGGTTGTCTGGTCACACCTTGTGGGCCAACCGTCCACGACAATGGCCGCTGTTCGCCTTGCACCGCATCCTGGAGCATGATCAGCCCCTGCAGGAATGCTTCGGGCCGGGGCGGACAGCCGGAGACGTAAACGTCGACCGGCAGGAACTTGTCGACGCCTTGCACGACCGAGTAAATGTCGTACATGCCGCCGGAATTGGCACACGAGCCCATGGAAATGACCCAACGCGGCTCCATCATCTGCTCGTACAGGCGCTGGAT
>DATGUT010000326.1:0-4926 GCA_035301185.1 Salinisphaeraceae bacterium | reverse complement strand
GTTCAATCGCTTTCGAAAGCTACTTGTGCGCTACGAAAAGCTTGAGCGCAGTTTCCTTGGTCTCAACCAACTGGCCGCAGCCATCATTGCCTTCAGAAAGGTGCCACTCAAAGTTAATATTATTTATGGATAGGCTCTAAGACGCGTATGCAATTGCGCCAAGGAGCACCAATATCATTGCGGCGGACCGCGACGGTGCCAAGTCTTGAACCGGGCCCAGCCGCGCTCTATCCAGCCCAGCGCTCGCAGGATCGGGCGCCGCAGGAACGGCACGTCCTGCGCGAGCAGCAAGAGGCCGAGTGGTAGCATCCATAAGCCGAGAATAGGCAGGAAGCTGAAGATCCCCGCGACGATGAACACGACTCCCAATGGGATGCGAATCCACCCGGATGAGGGTTTGCGTAACCATGACAGAAATCGGCTGGCCGGCTCCGGCAGGCGCTCCTGCAGGCGATCGACTTCGCGTTTGAGTCTCTCCTCGTCGCTGTCGATCATACATTCCACGTGACTTCATCCTATGCTGAAAGCCAGTTTATCAGTGACTGGGAGCGCCAACAGCCACCATTGCAACGCTACGTTCAGCCCGCGCTATTGGTCTGCAATAACACGCAACAGCACCGCGCTGGCTCATGTGTCATTGGACAAGGCTCCACCTGGCCAACATGAAGACCGACAATTATGCTGGCCGCAGCATGGTAATCGGCGCCTCCCGGCGCAGGAATGGCGCCGAGGATGCGGCCACGCTGACCTGTTGCTGTAAGCTGTCCTGTTCTGAGATGGTTAGCCGCGTGGCTGGACCGCGACGTGCGCCTGTTCCGACTGTAGGAAGGCACCAGCCAGATTCAACAGACCATCGCGTAATATGATCAAAGAGGCCGGATAATTCTTTTCTTTCCAAGTGATGCAGTTATGACGAACACAAATACCGAATCAGTCGTTGGCTTGCGAGTTTGCGGCGATGTGGGGGTGATTGCCATCGACAACCCGCCCGTGAACGCCTTGGGCGTCGCCGTGCGCCGCGGGCTGGTGGCGGCCCTGGAAGAGGGCCTGGCCAACGCACAGGTGCAGGCGCTGGTCATCATCGGCGCCGGGCGCACGTTTCCGGCCGGTGCCGATATCCGCGAATTCGGCCAAACCCCGCAGGAACCGTCGCTGCCCGACGTGGTGGCCCGGCTCGAAGCCAGCACCAAGCTGGTGGTGGCCGCCATTCACGGCACGGCGCTCGGCGGCGGCATGGAAATCACCCTCGGCTGCGATTACCGCATCGCGGCCGGCTCGGCGCGCCTGGGCTTGCCGGAGGTGACCCTGGGCCTGCTGCCCGGCGCCGGCGGCACCCAGCGGCTGCCGCGTCTGCTTGGCGTGGATGCGGCCCTCGAGCTCATGCTCGGTGGCAAGCCGGTGGGCGCCGAACAGCTGTTGGCCATGGGCGTGGTGGATCGCATCGCCGCAGGGGAATTGGAAACCGAAGCCATCACTTATGCCCGCGAATTGCTGGCTGACCATGCCGAACGACGTCCCCTGGGCTCGTTGCCGCCGGCTGCGCTGGATGAGGAGGCCTTGCGCAAACATCAGGACTTCGTAGAGCGCAAGCGCCGTGGATTCGAGGCGCCGCGGGCCATTCTGGAAGCGGCCCGGGCCGCCAGCAAGCTCGATTTTGCCGCCGGCATGGCGCGTGAGCGCGAGCTGTTCGTGCAGTTGCGCGACTCGGCCCAGTCGGCTGCCTTGCGCTATGCCTTCTTTGCCGAACGCACGGCCGCGAAGACGCCGGAAACCAGCCGCGCCCAGGCCCGCCCGATCAAGCAAACAGGTGTGGTGGGCGGCGGCACCATGGGCGCAGGCATTGCCATGGCGCTGCTGGATGCCGGCCTGCCGGTGACCCTGCTCGAGCGCGATCAGGACGCGCTCGCCAATGGCATCGAACGCATCACGACCAACTATGACAGCCAGCGCAAGCGCGGGCGCATCAGCGAGGCCGAGCACGCGCAGCGGCTGGCGCGCCTTGCGGGTGCCACCGATTATCAGGCCCTGCGTGATGCCGATCTGGTGATCGAGGCCGTATTCGAGGACATGGCCGTGAAGAAGGCCGTGTTTGCCGAGCTGGATCGCGTGTGCAAAGCGGGCGCCGTGCTCGCCAGCAACACCTCTTATCTCGATCTCGACGAGCTGGCCGCGAGCATTGCGCGCCCGGCCGATGTCATCGGGCTGCATTTCTTCTCGCCTGCCAACATCATGAAACTGCTGGAAGTGGTGGTGCCCGAGCAAGTCGCCGACGATGTGGTGGCGACGGCTTTTGCGCTGGCCAAGCAACTGGGCAAGCGCGCCGTGCGGGCTGGCGTCTGCGACGGCTTCATCGGCAATCGCATCCTGGCTGCGACGCGCAAGGCGGCCAGCTACATGCTGATGGACGGCGCCTCGCCTTATCAGATCGACCAGGCCCTGCGCGATTTCGGCTTTGCCATGGGGCCGTTCGAGGTGATTGACCTTGCCGGTGGCGACATCGGCTGGGCCAGCCGCAAGCGCCAGGCGCCGACCCGGGATGCGCGCGAGCGCTATATCCCGATCGCCGATTATTTATGCGAGCGCGGCTGGTTCGGCCAGAAGACCGGCCGTGGCTGGTATTTGTATCCCGAGGGCGAGCGCCGTGGCACGCAGGACCCGGAAGTGCTAGCGATTGTCGCGGACGCGCGGCGGGAGGCCCGCGTTGCCCCGCGCGCATTCAGCGATGCAGAGATCGTGCGGCGCTACCTGGCGGCCATGATCAATGAGGCCGCCAAAATCGTGGCCGAAGGCATTGCCCTGCGGCCGCTGGACGTGGATGTCGTGCTGCTCAACGGCTACGGCTTCCCGCGTTATCGTGGCGGCCCCATGCATTACGCCGATGCCACGGGACTTGCGGCCATTGGCGCCGATATTGATGCCTTCGCCGAAGAGGATGATTTCTTTTGGCAGAAGGCGCCACTATTGCAACAATTGATCGCGGCACACAGCCGCTTCGACACCCTGAACCAAAAGCACAGCTGAGGATTGACATGCGTGAAGCCGTTATCGTAGCCACTGCCCGTACCCCCATGACCAAGGCCGGGCGCGGCGAATTCAACCAGACCGCCGGCGCCACGCTGGCCTCATTTGCCGTCAAGCCGGCCGTCGAGCGCGCCGGCATCGAACCCGACATGATCGAAGACGTGATCCTCGGCTGCGGCTATCCGGAAGGCACCACCGGGCGCAACATCGCCCGCCAGGCCGTGATTCGCTCCGGGCTGCCGGTCAGCACCGCGGGTGTCACGCTCAACCGCTTCTGCTCCTCCGGCCTGCAGGCCATTGCCATGGCCGCCGGGCGCATCGTGGTGGAAGGGGTGCCGGCCATCGTCGCCGGGGGTGTGGAGAGCTGTTCGCTTCTGACCTCGCGCAGTGCCACCGACAGCGGCTCGACCGGCATCGACCCCTGGATCCAGGAGCACAAACCTGACCTCTACCTGCCCATGATCCAGACCGCCGACATCGTCGCCAAACGCTACGGCATCAGCCGCGAGGCGCAGGATGAATTCGCCCTCACGAGCCAGCAGCGCACGGCACGGGCCCAGGAAGCCGGTGTCTTTGCCGACGAAATCGTGTCCTGCTCGACCACCATGGCGGTCAAGGACAAGGCCACTGGCGAAGTCAGCGAACAGGACGTCACCGTCGCGCAGGATACCTGCAACCGGCCGTCCACCACCCTGGAGGGGCTGGCCAAGCTCAATCCAGTCATGGGCGAGGACCAATACGTCACCGCCGGCAATGCCTCGCAGCTGTCCGACGGCGCCGCCGCCTGCGTGCTGCTGGAGGCGAAGGAAGCCGAAAAACGCAACCTTGAAGCATTGGGTGCCCTGCGCGGCCTGGCGGTGGTCGGCTGCGAGCCGGATGAAATGGGCATAGGTCCGGCTCTTGCCGTGCCGCGCCTGCTGCAGCGCACCGGCATGCAGATGGATGACATCGGCCTGTGGGAGCTCAACGAAGCCTTCGCCTCCCAAGCGCTGTACTGCATCGACAAGCTGGGCCTGCCCATGGAAATCACCAACGTCAATGGCGGCGCCATCTCCATTGGTCATCCCTTCGGCATGACGGGGGCGCGCATGGCCGGCCACATCCTGCTCGAAGGCAAGCGCCGCGGCGTCAAATACGCTGTCGCCACCATGTGCATCGGCGGCGGCATGGGCGCCGCCGGGCTGTTCGAGATCTTCTGAGCTGGCCCGAAACCAGTCAGTAGGCGCGCCGGCAGCCTGCTTTGCCGGCGCGGCCAGCACCCGCAAGATTGCACACAATTGGAGCAGCACATGAGCGCACAAACTGTATTGCTGGATGTGGATGAAAACAAGGGCATTGCCAGCGTGACCCTCAACCGTGCGCATGCCCTGAACGCACTCGACCAGGAGCTCAGCGACAACCTGCGGGCAGCCGTCGCCCAGGTCGAATTTGATGAGTCCATCCGCGCTGTCGTCGTGCAAGGCGCGGGCGAGCACTTCATGGCGGGCGGCGACATCCGCACCTTCCATGCGGCCCTGGCTGAAGCACCCGCGGCGCGCCGGCGCCTGTTCGAGCGCTTCATCAGCGAAGTGCACGAAGCCGTCATGCACATCCGGCGCATGCCGAAACCGGTCATCGCCAGCGTGCAGGGCGCGGTGGCCGGCTTCGGACTGTCATTGATGAACAGCTGTGATCTCGTCATCGCGGCCGACAACGCCTACTTTACGCTGGCCTACTGCCACATCGGCACTAGCCCGGATGGCAGTGGCACCTTTGGCCTGCCGCGCACGGTGGGCATCAAGCGCGCCATGGAAATCGCCCTGCTGGGCGAGCGCTTCGATGCCGCGCATGCGCACCAGATCGGGCTGGTCAACCGCGTGGTGGCGCCAGCCGAACTGGAGCGCGCCACCTATGAGCTGGCAACCC
>DATGUT010000325.1:0-11066 GCA_035301185.1 Salinisphaeraceae bacterium | reverse complement strand
ACTTGCTCCGTCGCCAGCTCACTGAATGCGCGGATGATTATTGCCCGCAGTTGGTCACGGTTGGCGGCCCGCTTGCTGTTGGAGATGAAGCGGGCATCCTGCGCCAGATCGGGTTGCTGCAGAACCTGGTCGCAGAACACGGCCCATTCGCGCTCGTTTTGCAGGCCGAGCATCACCGTCTGGCCATCGCCGGCGGGGAACGGGCCGTAAGGATAAATGGTGGCGTGGGCGGCGCCGCTGCGCGTGGGCGGCGACGCTCCGTCATGGGCATAGTAGAGCGGAAAGCTCATCCATTCGGCCATGCTCTCCAGCATGGAGATGTCGATGCGCTTGCCGACGCCGGTGCGCCCGCGCTCCAGCAGGGCAGCGAGAATGCTGCTGTAGGCATACATGCCGGCGGCAATGTCGGCAATCGAGCAGCCGGCCTTGGCCGGTTCCTCCGGCGAGCCGGTCACCGACAGGAAGCCGCTCTCGCTTTGCACCAGCAGGTCGTAGGCTTTCTTGTCGCGATACGGACCCGGTGCGGCCGGATCATCGCCATAGCCGGAAATATCGCAGACGATCAGCTGCGGATACTGCTCGTGCAGATCGGCAAAGGAGAGGCCGAGCCGCGCCGCGGCGCCCGGCGCCAAGTTTTGCACCAGCACGTCGGCTGCGGCGAGCAGGCCGGCCAGAATGTCATCGGCCGCCGGCTGCTTCACGTTCAATGTCAGGCTTTCCTTGGAGCGGTTGGTCCAGACGAAGTGCGAGGCCAGCCCGTTGACGCGCTCGTCATAGGCGCGGGCGAAGTCGCCAACACCGGGGCGCTCGATCTTGATCACGCGTGCGCCGAGATCGGCCAGCTGGCGGGTGCAGAACGGCGCGGCAATGGCCTGTTCCAGTGAGATCACGGTCATGCCGGACAGCGGCAGCGATTGATTCATGGTTGTCCTGCTCTTGTTCAAAACGAGCGCGGCAGCTCCAGGATATGCTGGGCCACGTAGGAAAAAATCAGATTGGTGGAAATCGGCGCCACCTGGTACAGGCGTGTTTCGCGGAACTTGCGCTCGATGTCGTATTCATGGGCAAAGCCGAAGCCGCCGTGCGTCTGCAGGCAGACGTTGGCCGCCTCCCAGCTGGCCTTGGCGGCCAGGTACTTGGCCATGTTGGCCTGGGCACCGCAGGGCTGGTGCGCATCGAAACGCCGCGCCGCGTCGAAGCGCATCAGGTTGGCCGCCTCCACCTCGATATAACTCTCGGCAATGGGAAATTGCACCCCCTGGTTCTGGCCGATGGGGCGCTCGAACACGACCCGTTCGTTGGCATAATGGCGCGCCCGCTCGATGAACCAGTAGCCATCGCCGATGCATTCGGCCGCGATCAGGGTGCGCTCGGCATTCAGGCCATCGAGGATGTAGCGAAAGCCACGGCCTTCCTCGCCGATCAGGTTCTCCGCCGGGATTTCCAGATCCTCGAAGAACAGCTCGTTGGTCTCGTGATTGACCATGTTGGCGATCGGGCGCACGCTGAGGCCGTTGTCGATGGCGTCGTGCAGATCGACGATGAAAATGGACATGCCTTCCGATTTTCTTTTCACCTCGGCCAGCGGCGTGGTGCGCGCCAGCAATATCATCAGGTCGGAATGCTGCACGCGCGAGATCCAGACCTTCTGCCCGTTGACGACGTAGCGATCACCCTTTTTCACGGCGGTGGTCTTGATCTTCGTGGTGTCGGTGCCGGTGGTCGGCTCCGTCACCGCCATGGACTGGATGCGCAGCCGGCCCGCGGCGATGGCGGGCAGGTATTTCTGCTTCTGCTCTTCGCTGCCGTTGCGCAGCAGCGTGCCCATGTTGTACATCTGACCGTGCACGGCGCCGGCATTGCCGCCGGCGCGGTTGATTTCTTCCATGATCACGGTGGCGACCGTCAGCCCGAGGCCGGCGCCGCCGTATTCTTCCGGAATCATGGCCGCCAGCCAGCCGGCTTCGATCAGCGCCTCGACGAAGGCCTCCGGATAGGCATTGTCGGCATCGACCTGACGGAAATACTCATCCCCGTATTGTTGGCACAATTGGCGCACGGCGTCGCGGATATCCTGGTATTCATCTTCTTCGTTAAGCACGGCTATTCTCCTGCAGGCGGCAAATCAGGCGAGCGTGGCGGTGGCGTACATGGTTTGGTCGCCATCCAGGTCGCGCGTCCACAACTCGGCGTTGTCGGCGGCAGCCAGGCGCCCGCACAGCTCGAACGAGGCGGTATCGAACAGCGGCTTGCTCGCACGAAAGCGGAATTGGCGCACCCACGCCTGTGGCTGTTCGCGGCGCAGCAGATCGAGCAGCAGCGTGGCGAGCAGCGGCCCGTGCACCACCAGGCCGGGATAGCCCTCAACCTCGGTGACATAGCGCCGGTCGTAATGAATGCGATGGCCGTTGAAGGTGAGCGCGGAGTAGCGGAACAAGAGCACGGGATCCGGCTCGATGCGGCGCCTCCAGGACGCGTTTTCGGGGGCTGGTTTGTAGCTTGGCGCGGGCGCGTCTGGCTGCGGCAGGTCCCGATAAACCAGCTCCTGTTCGTCGATGATGGCGAGCTTATCTTCAGCGCTGATTTCATGGCGCACCGTAACGAACACCAGCGGCCCGCTGCGCCCGTGCTTCAGGCGCACGTCGGCAATGCTTGCCCGGCGCTGCAGGCGCTGGCCGACACGCAGCGGCCGGCGCCATTCGATGCGGCTGCCGGCCCACATGCGCCGCGGCAGCTCCACCGGCGGCAGGAAGCCGCCGCGCACGGCGTGGCCATCGGCACCGAGGGCGGATTGCGGCGCCAGCGGCAGGAAATAGAGCCAGTGCCAGCAGGGCGGAATGGGCTCGCCGATTGCGGGCGCATCGTCGCGGTCGAGAGTCGCGGCGAGCGCCTGCAACGGGGCCAGGGTGGCCGTGTCCTGCGCCGTTTGCGTGTGGCCGATCCAGCTTTGCAAATGCGCGATGTCCAGCGCCAAGAGGAGACTCCTTGTGCGAATATGTGCCTTGTCGCAACTTCCCGGGATGTAGAGCCTGTGCTGCGCGCTCCACAGGCGGTGGAATGTTCCTGTCAGCCAAACAGCTGCGGCAGGAACAGCGACAGCTGCGGCACGTAAGTGGCGACCACCAGGAATGCCAGCAACAGCATCATCCATGGCATGGCGGCGCGAATCACCTGGCCGATGCTCATGTTGGTAATGCCCGCGGTGACGAACAGGTTGAGCCCGATCGGTGGCGTGACCATGCCGATTTCCAGATTCACCACCATGATGATACCAAGGTGCACCGGGTCGATGCCCAGCTGGGTGGCAATGGGCAGCAGCAGCGGCGCCATGATCAGGATGATGCCGGATGGCTCCATGAACATGCCCGCGACCAGCAGCAGAATATTCACCACGATCAGGAACTGCCAGGGTGCCATCTGCCAGGCAATGATCTGCTCGGCAATGGTCTGCGGAATGCGCTCCGTGGTCAGTACGTGGGCGAACAGCAGCGCGTTGGCGATGATGAACATGAGCATGATCGTCACCTTGGCGGCGTCGATCAGCACTTCCGGAATCTGACGAATGCCGATGTCGCGATACACGAACACGGCGACGAAACAGGCATACACGGCCGACACCGCGGCCGCCTCGGTGGGGGTGAACACGCCGCCGTAAATGCCGCCGAGGATGATGACAATCAGCATCATCCCCCAGAACGAATCACGCCCGGTTTGCAGCACTTCCTTGAACGAGGCGCGCGGTTGGCGCGGAAAATCCTTGACCCGAGCGACGACATAAATGGAGACCATCAGCACCAGGCCGAGCAGAATGCCCGGCAGCACGCCGGCCATGAACAAATCGCCGACCGAGGTTTCGGTGGCCGCGCCATAAACCACCAGCACGATGGACGGCGGAATCAATATGCCCAGGCTGCCGGCGTTGCAGATGACGCCGGCGGCAAAGGACTGCGGATAGCCCGAGCGCACCATGCCGGCAATCACGATCGAGCCGACCGCCACCACCGTCGCCGGCGAGGAGCCGGAGACCGCCGCGAACAGCACGCAGGCCATGACCGAGGCAATCGCCAGGCCACCGCGCAAATGGCCAACCGTGGCCGTGGCGAAGCTGATCATGCGCTTGGCCACGCCGCCGGTGGTCATGAAGGCGCCCGCGAGCACGAAAAACGGGATCGCCATGAGGGTGAAGTGATCGGAAGTCTCGTACAGCTTGAGCGCCAGCGAGGTCAGCGAGTCGTTGCCGAACCAGAGTATGGTCAGGATCGAGGACAGGCCGAGCGCCACGGCCACCGGCGTGCCCAGGAACATGAACACGAACAGCATGATGAACAGGGCCGTCGTCGTCATTTCTGATCCCGCGGCAGCTCGGCAGCGTCATCACTGGCGTATTTCATGGCATCTTCGGCCTCATCGCCCAGCAGCTGGAAACGGCGACCGCGCAGCATGTCCACCAGCACCCCAGCGAAGCGGAAAAACAGCAGCGCGTAGCCGATGGGCAACACCAGAATCGGCACCCACTGTGGCACCGGCACGTCCTGGGCCATGATGCCGATGGTGTGCATGCGGCTGGCATAGTTCCAGGCACCATAGAACACGATCGTCGTGTACACCAGGCACAGCAGGCAGGCGCTGATGCCGGCGACGCGGGCCATCTTGTGCGGCATGATCTTGACCAGGGCATCCACGCCGATATGAGCATTGGCCCGCACGCCATAGGAAATGCCGAGGAAGATGAGTGCGCCGAATACGAAGGTGGACAGTTCAAGTGCCCAGCTGAAACTGTAGTTGAACACGTAGCGGGCGATGACCTGGCCGAAAATGATCAGCGTCAGAATGCCGAGCAGGAAGGCGATCAAACCTTCCTCTAGCCGTTCGAGCCAGCGCAGCTTCATTGGCAGTTCTCCCCGCGGGCAATATACGGTAGGGCAGCCCCGCTATCATGCAGGACCCGCGCATCGAAGCCTGACTACGATGCGCGGGTCGGACAGCAGCGCTCAGTCTTCGTTCGACTCCTGGGCTGCCTTGATCAGCTCGGGGCCGATTTCGTCTTCGTATTTCTCCAGCACTGGAGCCACGGCTTCGCGCCAGGCGGCGACGTCATCGGCAGACAGCTGCACCACTTTCGCCTTGCCGGCATCGATGATGTTCTGCTTGTCGCGCTCGTTGAGTTTGGCGGATTCTTCGTTGGCATGTTCGGTGGCCGCTTCCAGGGCTTTCACAAGACCCGCGCGGATGTCATCCGGCAGACCCTCCCACCATTGCATATTGGTGACCACCATGTAGTCGATCACGCCGTGATTGGTTTCGGCAACGGTCTTCTGCACTTCGTGCATCTTCTGCGAGTACATGTTGGACCAGGTGTTCTCCTGACCATCCACGACTCCGGTTTGCAGCGCATGATATACCTCGCCAAAGGCCAGCTTCTGTGGGTTGGCATTCAGTTCGCGGAACTGGGTTTCGAGCACGTCGGAGCTCTGAATGCGGAACTTCAGGCCCTCGATGTCTTCCGGGCGCTGCAGCTTGTCTCTGTTGGTGGACAGTTGCTTCATGCCATTATGCCAGTAAGCCAGCCCCTGCAGGCCGTGTTTCTGCATGGAATTGAGCAGCTCCTGGCCTTTCTCGCTCTGCTGGAAGCGATCGACCGCGGCCATATCATCGAACAGGAAGGGCAGATCGAACAGCTGCAGCTTCTTGGTGTAGCGATCGAACTTGGACAGCGACGGTGCGATCAAGTGCACGTCGCCCAGCAGCAGGGCCTGCATTTCCTTGCCATCGCCATAGAGCTGCGAGTTGGGGAAGACCTGCACATCGACTTTGTCGCCGAGCAATTGTTCGGCCACTTCCTTGAACTTTTGCGCCCCCTGGCCCTTGGGCGTATCGGGCGCCACGACATGGCTGAATTTGATGACGATGGGGTCGTCGGCGAAGGCACTGGCGGAAAAAGCCAGAGCGGCGGCGCAGCACAGCGCCAGCAGAATACGGACGGGTTTCATGAGGTACTCCTCGTTGATTTTATGATGTTTCGAGGCTGGTCGGCGGCAATGACCGCAGCAAGCCAGCCTGAGCTGCCCGGCAAAGCCTACTCAGATGCCGAAGTTATTGTCAAAGGTTATTCGTCGCGTATGATTTGCGTTTGTGCCGCCGAGTTGAATCTGTCGCCGTCCAGAACATGGGCAGTGGCTGGAAATATGTGTGCGACACGGCCACTTAGATGAAAAATAAGGTTACCATGGCGCCTGCATGTATTATTGTGGAATATATTTGCTGGCCACCGGCGGCACGCTGGCGAAGCGCTACGATGCGCGCAGCGGCCGGCTGCTGGTCGATAACGCGAGGCTGGATGCGCTGCCTGCAGAGTTGACGCTGCCGGATGTGAGCATCTCCATCGGGCACATGCTGAGCGCGGTTTCGCTGGGCATGGCGACGGATCGCCAAGCCATTGCCGCGACAGGGCAGACTTGTGCGGACGCGATCGGCGTCGTGGTCATTATCTACGGTACAAACACGCTGGCCGAGACGGCCGCCGCGCCTGGCTGAAACATGGCTTGGGGTGCGCAACGGGAGAGAGTCTGCCGTGGCGGGGCGCGGCGATTGGGCGGCATCGCTGCCGAGTGGCGCCACGCCGATTGTCTTGCAGCCGGCAGTGCGTTCGCACCGAACCGTGCCAGTGGATGCAATCGCTGGCCAAACAGGTATCCTTGGCCGTTTCCGTCAGCGAGGGACGCGACATGAAATTCCTGCTCGCCAGCGCGCGCATGATCGATGGTTTCGGCACGTTTGTCGGCAAGATCATGTGGTGGGCTGCGCTGGGCATGGTGCTGATTGGCGTCTACAACGTCATCACGCGCTACATCGGCCAGTACATCGGCGTGCAGCTCAGCGCCAATGTCTACATCGAGATGCAGACTTATGCCTTCGATCTGATTTTCATGCTCGGTGCGGCCTATGTCCTCAACCAGGACGGCCACGTGCGCGTGGACATCTTCTACAGTCGCCTGGGCGCGCGCGCCAAGGCCTGGATCGACATTTTCGGCACGTTCGCGTTCCTGCTGCCGTTCTGCGTATTTGCGCTGTATTTCAGTTTTGGTTATGTGGAGCGCTCCTGGAAGATCCTGGAGCAGAGCCCGAATCCCGGCGGCCTGCCGCGCTATCCACTCAAGAGCGTCATCCTCATTACGTTTGTCATGCTGTTTCTGCAAGGCCTGAGCGAGGCAATCAAGAATGCGGCCTTCCTGCGCGGCATCCCCGGCTACGGCCCGAGCGATGACAAGCACGCGCACGGCGCCACCGACCAAACCGACGCACTGTAGGGGGCGGCATGGAATACATATCCCTGTGGATGTTCCTGGTTGCCGTGATCTTCCTGCTGATCGGCTTTCCGGTCGCGTTCAGTCTCGGCGGCACCGCGGTGCTGTTTGCTGTTTTCGGCAGCGACATGCTCACGCACATGGGCTTCGGTCTGCCGTGGGAGCCAGTGTTTCGCATGGCGCGGCTGAACATGCTGCCGGCACGCATATTCGGCAACATCATGGACAACTACGCCCTGGTGGCGGTGCCGTTTTTTGTGTTCATGGGGGTCATGCTGGAGAAGTCGCGCCTGGCTGAGGACCTGCTCGAGACCATGGGCGTGCTGTTCGGACGCCTGCGCGGCGGCCTCGCGATTTCAGTGGTTGTGGTGGGCACGTTGCTCGCCGCGTCTACCGGTGTGGTTGGCGCGTCGGTGGTCACCATGGGCGTGTTGGCGCTGCCGATCATGCTCAGGTACAACTACGACAAGGGGCTGGCCAGCGGCGTGGTGGCGGCGTCCGGCACCCTGGGGCAGATCATTCCGCCCAGCATCGTGCTCATTATCCTCGGCGACCAAATGGGCATTTCCGTGGGCGATTTGTTCCTGGGTGCATTCTTCCCGGGGCTGCTGCTGTCCGGCATGTTCATTGTCTGGATCGTGCTGGTGGCGTTTGTGCGCCCGCATGCGGCGCCGGCGCTGCCGGAGTCCGCGCGCAGCATGAGCCACGGCGATCTGATCCGGCGGGTATTGATGAGCATGACGCCACCGCTGCTGCTGATATTGATCGTGCTGGGCACCATTTTCGCCGGGGTGGCGACGCCAACCGAGGCCGGTGCCATGGGCGCACTCGGCGCCAGCATACTGGCCCTGCTCAACAAGCGCCTCAATTGGGACAGCCTGCGCGCGGTGATGGATCAGACGGTCAAGCTGACCAGCATGGTGTTCGTCATTCTGCTTGGTGCGACCACGTTCACCATGGTGTTCGCCTCGCTCAATGGCCCACATGTGGTGGAGGCCGTGCTGACCAACCTGCCGGGCGCCGAGCTCGGTTTTCTGCTGTTCACCATGCTGGTGATTTTCATCCTCGGCTTCTTCATCGATTTCATCGAAATCACGTTCATCGTGATTCCGGTGATCGTGCCCATTGCCGCGGCGTTCAATATTGACCCACTCTGGTTTGCGGTGCTCATTGCGGTCAATCTGCAATCGTCGTTCCTGACGCCGCCGTTCGGTTTCGCGCTGTTCTATCTCAAAGGCGTGGCGCCGCCGGCAGTGCGCACCATCGACATTTATCGCGGCATCATCCCGTTCATTGCCGTGCAGCTGTTTGCGCTGGTGCTGCTGTGGTTCTTCCCGGAACTGGTGACCTGGCTGCCGCACCTGAGTGATGCCGTGCAGCAATAAAAAAGGCGGGGTGCGCTGTGCACCCCGCCCAAGCGTCTGAACGCGCTTTCGATCAGGCGTCGCCGCCGTGCACGTAGTCGAGGTAGCGGTAGTTGCTCATGTTGGTCCAGGCGCGCACGCTGTCGCGGTAGGACTTCCAATTGTCGTACACCTTGGCGTAAAACTCATCCTTGTCGGCGCTTTCTTCCTTCAACTCCTTGCTGTACTTGGCGAACACGTCCAGCACCTCGTCGGGGAAGGTGCGCACTTCGGTGCCGTAGTCGAGCAGGCGCTGCAGGGCCGGGCCGTTGCGATCGGTGTACTGGGTGTACATGTGCTCGGTGCCGGCGTGCGCCACGGTCTTGATCGCGGTCTGGATGTCCTGCGGCAGGCCGTTGAAGATATCCAGGTTGGCATACAGGCCGACGGTGGGACCCGGCTCCGCCCAGCTCGGTGAATAGTAGTACTTGGCCGCCTTGTGCAGGCCGAGTGCTTCATCGTCGTAGGGGCTGACCCAGTCGGCGGCGTCGATGACGCCGCGCTCCAGGGCGAAATAGATTTCGCCGCCCGGCAGGTTCTGGATGTTGACACCAGCGCGTGACATGACCTTGCCGCCGTCGCCGGGAAAGCGCATTTTCAGGCCCTTGAGATCGTCCGGGCTGTTGATCTCCTTGTTGAACCAGCCGCCGGTCTGGGCGCCGGTCTGGCCGGCCGTGAACGCGATCATGTTGCTGCGCTCGTTGAGCTCGTTCCACAGATCCTCGCCATCGCCGGCTATCAGCCAGGCATTCTGCTCGTCCGCGGTCAGGCCGAACGGCATGGTGGTGAAGAAGGCGTGCGCCGGGTTCTTGCCGATGTAGTAATACGACGCCGTGTGGCCGAGGCCGAAGGCGCCGGAGGCAACTGCGTCGAACACCTCCAGCCCGCCGACCTGTTCGCCGGCCGGGTACACTTCCACCTGGACATCGCCGTCGGTCATGTCTTCTAACTGTTGGCCGATGTATTCGGCCGTGCCGAACAGGGTTTTCAGCGAAGTGGGCCAGGACGTGACCATGGCGAGTTTGATTTTCTTGTTCTGGGCAATGGTCAGCGGCGAGTAAACCGTGCTGGCGGCGGTGACCGCACCAGCGGCGCCGGCAGTGATGAATTGACGACGTTTCATAGATGTCTCCTGATGCTTGTTATAAAAGGAATGCCGGCCTGGCATTATTGGCCGGTGGCTGAGTGTGCTTGCCATGATGCAAGGCGTGGCGGCCAAGGATTGCTGCGATTGCAGGCGACGTCAAGTTGCCGCTGCCGGGGCGGGCCCGCCGTGGAGCGCATGGGCAGGTTGCATTGTAAAGCATGCCGAGGCATGCATCCGGCTCAGAATATCCGCGCATCAAGGCCGGCGGCCATGTACGTGCCCAGCTCCTCGCAGTCGTCGGCAAAGCTGTCCTGCCATTCGCCGCGGCAGGTGAGTGGCTCCTGCACCGCCTGCCAGCGCAGCCCGGAGGCAATGGCAGCCACGGCGCGCTTGGTGCCGGTGCCGTCCATGCCAGCGCGCACATAGAGCACGTAGGGCAGCCCTTCGGTTTGTTCCAGGCAGGGGTAGTAGATGCGATCGAAGAAGTCCTTCAGCGCGCCGCTCATGTAACCCAGGTTTTCGCTGGTGCCGAGAATGATGGCGTCGCAGGCGAGCACATCGTCCGCTGTCGCCTCCAGCGGCGGGATCCAGTGCACGCTCACCGCTTCCACGTCCGGATGGCGCGCACCGCGCAACACGGCATCGACCATGCGCCGTGTATTGGGCGAGGGTGCATGTGCCACGATCAGCAGTTGCTGGTTGTCCTTCATTGATTTACCCGATGCTGCCCTTGTGCAGGCAAAAATTGCTGCAAACGATGTTGGACATCCCATGTATAGTGCGGTTTGGAACCAAACGCAAGGAACTGCCAATGAAGCTCGGAGAAGTATTGCTGCAGGCGCTGAAGGATCATGGCGCACATGAGATCTTCGGTATTCCTGGCGATTTTATCCTGCCTTTCTTCAAGGTCATTGAGGATTCGGGGATTCTGCCTCTCTATACGCTGAGCCATGAGCCAGGCATTGGCTTCGCCGCCGATGCCGCCGGGCGCTATCATGGCCAAGGGCTCGGTGTCGTGGCTGCGACCTATGGCGCTGGTGGCTTCAATCTGGTCAACGTGACAGCCGGCGCCTGGGCGGAAAAATCGCCGCTGGTCGTGCTGGCCGGCGGGCCGAGTGCCGCGGAAGGGCGTGACGGCCTGCTGTTGCACCACCAGGCCAGTTCGCTGGAGAGTCAGATGCACGTATATCGCGAAATCACCTGCGATCAGGTGCGCCTGGATGACCCGGTGACGGCGCCTGGCCTCATTGCCCGGGCCTTGCGCAGGTGCCG
>DATGUT010000324.1:0-3502 GCA_035301185.1 Salinisphaeraceae bacterium | reverse complement strand
CAAGAATCTGGCCTCCGCGTGCGCTCACTTCCTGCAGCACCGCCTTGACCCGCTCGAGCCACGCGTCATGCGGTGCCACGGCGACCACCAGCATGTTTTCGTCGATCAGCGCCATCGGGCCATGCCGCATCTCGCCGCCGGCATAGGCTTCGGCGTGAATATACGATGTTTCCTTGAGCTTGAGCGCGCCTTCCATGGCGATCGGGTACATGGGCCCGCGACCGAGGAACAAGGCTTGCTGTTGGCTGGCAAATTTATCGGCCTGGGCATGGATAACCGCATCGAGTTGCAGGGCGGCGCCAACTTCGTCGGCAATGTCCCGCACGCTTCTGATCAGCTTTTGGCGGGTCGCGGCGGCTTCCACCAATTGCGCGGCAAGCAAATATAAAACAAGCAGCTGCGCCGTAAATGCCTTGGTGGATGCAATGCCGATCTCGGGGCCGGCATGGGTCATCAAAACCAAGTCTGATTCACGCACCAGCGACGATTCAAGCACATTACAAATGGCAAGAGTAGCCAGATAGCCAGCCTGTTGTGCATGCCGCAAGGCGGCCAGCGTATCCGCTGTTTCGCCGGACTGCGACAACGTCAGAAACAGGCAATTGGCCGGTACCACTGGATTGCGGTAGGCGTACTCATTGGCCAATTCCACATGGCAGGGAATACGCGCGTGCGCCTCAATCCAGTAGCGCGCCACCTGCCCGGCATGGTAACTGGTGCCGCAGGCTACGATGTGGATGCATTCCACTCGCGCAAGCAATGCCTTTTCCTGCGCGCCCAGACTGTCGACAAGAGTGCCATCAGCCGTCAGATGAGCATGCAAGGTGTCGGCAAGCACACTGGGCTGCTCGTAGATTTCCTTGAGCATGTAATGGCGAAATGCGCCTTTTTCTGCTGCTGCAGTCGTCATACTGCGATTTCCTTGATTCTGCTTCACGAGCGCCACGGCGATGGTCATTGTACAGCGCCTGCACCCGCGGATACAGAACCGCAGGCGATTTTTTATGCAATGCGCAACAGTTCGGATCAGCGGCGACGGCTTCGCAGAGAACCGGGAAAGCGCGCTGTGCTGCCGGCTGGGCGCGCCATGTGCGCCGCGCTATTTCTTCGTCGGCCTTTGCCAGTCGCTGATGCTGGTCTGGCGCGCGCGCGACAGCGTCAGCTGTCCGGCCGGTGCAGACTCGGTAATGGTTGAGCCGGCGCCTATGGTGGCGCCCTCGCCCACCGTCACCGGCGCCACCAGCTGCACATCCGAGCCGATGAAGGCACGATCGCCGATCTCGGTCACATGCTTGTGGGCGCCATCATAATTGCAGGTAATGACACCAGCACCGATATTCACGTCGGCGCCCACCTGTGCGTCGCCGACATAGCTCAAATGGTTGATCTTGCTGCCATGGCCTAGTGAGATCTTCTTGGTTTCGACAAAGTTGCCGATTTTCGCCTGATCCGCAATCTGCGTTTCCGGGCGCAGGCGGGCGAACGGGCCGATGTGACAATGCGCGCCGATCGTGGCCTGTTCGATCACGGTATTGGCGCCGATATGCGTACCATTGCCGACGCTGCAATCGCGCAGCGTGCAATTGGGGCCAATGTGAACATCATCGCCCAGCACCACGTCGCCTTCGAACACGCAATTGACATCCACCAGGCTGTCGCGCCCGACAGTCAACGTGCCGCGCAAGTCAAAGCGTGCCGGATCGCGCAACGTCAGCCCCGCAGCCATGAGTCGCTCTGCATGGCGTTGTTGCAGCAGGCGTTCGGCCGCGGCCAGATGCAACTTGTCATTGATGCCATGCACTTCGCTCGCGCTGCGCGGATGCACTGCAACCACCGGCACATCATCCGCGGCGGCCATGCCAATGCAATCAGTCAGATAATATTCGCCCTGGGCATTGTCGTTGCCAAGCCGTGCCAGCCAGGCGCGCAAACAGTGCGCCGGCGCGCACAGCAGGCCGGTGTTGGCTTCGCGGATGCGGCGCTGCTCGACAGTGGCGTCCTTGTCCTCGACAATGCCGACGACCTGGTCGTCTGCCGTGCGCAGAATGCGGCCATAGCCCGTGGGATCGTCCAGCACCACACTCAGCAGTGCCAGCGTCGTGCCGGCACCTGCGCCCACCAGTTGCTGCAAAGTGGCAGTCTCGATCAACGGCACATCGCCATACAGCACCAGCACCTGCTGGCCATCGGGAATCGCCGGCATGGCCTGGCTGACGGCATGGCCGGTGCCCAGTTGCCGCTCTTGCAGTGTCCATTCGACATCAAGCATGCCCAGCGCGGCCTGTACTCGCTCGCCGCCATGACCGTAAACAACATGAATGCACCGTGGCTCAAGCGCGGCAGCCGCCGTCACCACATGCTGCAGCAGCGGCTGGCCGCCCAGCGGCTGCAGCACCTTGGGCAGGGCCGAACGCATGCGCTTGCCCTGGCCTGCCGCCAGAATCACGATGTGTAAGCCCATAGGCGTATCTTGTCTCTGTTGCAAACAACCCGTGTACAGGCGTCGCGCTCGTCAGCGAGCGCGGGGATCTGGGCGGCAATTAACCGCCAGTTCGCAGCCACGGCGCATGTAGTGCGCAGAACCGATGGTTCGCCAAGTCGCGGCTAGTGCCCCTTCTTGGCATGCAGGCGGCGGATCAGGCGCAGGCGCGCTTCGGCTTCCGCCAGTTCGGTTTGTGCCTGAGCCAGGTCGATGCGCTCGCCGGCCTGGCTGAGCGCCTCCTTGGCCCGTTGCCTGGCTTGCTCGGCCGCGGCTTGGTCAAGCTCGTCCGCGCGCTCCGCCGTGTCCGCCAGGATGGTGACGAGATGCGGCTGCACTTCGAGCACGCCGCCGGAGACGAAGAATGCCTCTTCCGGCTGGCCCTCCCGCTGCACGCGCACGGAACCGGGCCGAATCCGGGTAAGCAGCGGCGCGTGCCGCGGTGCAATGCCGACGTCGCCCATTTCGGCAGCCACGAAGACCATGTCAGCCGTGCCGGAATACAGCTCGCCTTCAGCGCTGACAACATCCACATGCAACGTCATGGCAACCTCCTTGCCATTCGGGAATACTTTAGCATGCGCGGCTTAGGCAGCTTCCTGCTCGCCGCTCATGCCCTTGCCCTTTTCGATGGCTTCTTCAATGGTGCCAACCATGTAGAAGGCCTGCTCGGGCAGGTGGTCGTACTCGCCGTCGACGATGCCGCGGAAACCACGAATGGTGTCCTTGAGCGACACGTATTTGCCGGGCGAGCCGGTGAACACTTCGGCCACGAAGAACGGCTGCGACAGGAAACGCTCGCACTTGCGCGCCCGCGCCACGGCCAGCTTGTCGTCTTCCGACAGCTCGTCCATGCCGAGAATGGCGATGATGTCCTTGAGTTCGGCGTAGCGCTGCAGCGTCTGCTGCACGTCACGCGCGCATTGGTAGTGGTCGTTGCCGATGATGTTCGGGTCGAGCTGGCGCGAGGTCGAGTCGAGCGGGTCCACGGCCGGGTAAATACCGCGCTCGGCAATGGTGCGC
>DATGUT010000323.1:0-6024 GCA_035301185.1 Salinisphaeraceae bacterium | reverse complement strand
GTCGCGCCTTGTCTTGCAGCAAAATGGCCGCTGCTGTGCGGATCGGGAAATGCGAAAAAGACTCTAACGCCGGCCGCTGTCTGCCTGCCATGTCGCTGGCCGCCGAGTCATGCCAGACGCAATTTTTGCCGCGGCAGCCGGGGAGATACAGTCAAACTTTACAGAACAGCGCGGCAAGGGCAACAATTTGCCTGTTATCGTGCAGCACATGGACCAAACTGAAAGCATGGGCGATACAGAAAAGGAAGTGCCCGGAAACGACGTCTGCTGCTACGAGCAGCCGCTGAACGAGCGCATACGCACGTTTCTGCGACTGGAACATCTGCTCGCGTGCCTGCGCTACCACGAACGGGATGCCAGCAGCTGGGGCCGGCGCGCCACCATGACGATTCTGCTCGACATCCTCAACATCCTGGCGCGCCATGACCTGCGCACCGAGCTCAGCAAGGCGCTCGGCAGCTCCTATGCCCAGCTGGAACAACTGTCGGAACGCACCGACATCGACAGCCGTCAGTTGCAACAGGTGCTCGCGCGCCTGGACACGCTCGGCCGCGAGTTGCAACTGGTGCCGCCGCAGTTCGCCTCCTATCTGCTGCGCGACAATCCGCTGCTGAACAGCCTGAACAACCGCCATGCCATCCCGGGCGGCACCTGCGGTTTCGACATTCCGTCCTATCAACATTGGCTGGCGCAAAAGGAAAACAGCATCGCACAGGACATCGAGCAGTGGTGCACGCATGTCGTGCCGCTCGAGAATGCAATCAACCAGTTCCTGCAAATGCTGCGCGCCAGCGTCCAGCCGCAGCGCCATGAGGCGCCCGGCGGCGTGCTGGTTTATCAGTCGGATACGAGTACCCAACTGATCCGCGTCTGGCTGGACGATGCCAGCGCTTATCCGGAAATAAGTGCCGGCCGGCATCGCGCCATCATCCGCTTCATGGCGTACGGCGACGACATGTTGCGCGTGCGCCAGTGTCGTTCCACCATCACTTTCCAAATGGCTTGTTGTCGCTTATGAAAACCATCAACTGCCCCAACTGCGGCAAGCCGGCTCCAGCGGACTCCTCCAACCCGTATCGACCGTTTTGTTCGCGTCGCTGCAAGCTGATCGACCTGGGCGATTGGCTGGACGAGAGCAATCGCATTCCCGATGAGCGGGACACCGGCGCACCCTGGCAGGGCAACGATCATTCCGGCCAGCCGCATTGACGCTGCCCGCCACACACCATAAGCTGTGCTGCCGAACTCATTCGCGGGATACATGCATGCGCACTTCGTTCATCGTCTTGTCTGCCTTGTTCCTGGCGGGCTGTGCCGGACAGACAGCGACCAATAACAACACCGCCGCCTTCAGCGCCACGTATGAATGCAACAATGGCGAGCAAATCCAGGTGCACTACCTGCCACCGGATGAGGCCACCATTACCTTGGATGAACGCAGCATCGACATGCACATCGCCGTCTCGGGCAGTGGCGCGCGTTATGTCGGCGATGGACTCGAATGGTGGACCAAGGGCAGCGGCCCCGGCTCCAGCGCCACCCTGTTCGCCCATGATCCGGCGACTGGCGCCAGCGGCGAGCGCATCACCCGCTGTACCGAAAGCGGCTGAAATTACGCCAGAACGGCGGCAATGCCCTGGGCGTTGTGGGCGCGCGCAACCTTGATATTGCTGCCGCACCACGCACCACGGGCATACACCGGCAGGCCGATGGTGCCACGCAATGACTGCCATGCAGCCCAACCGAGCGGCTGCTCCGGTGCCAGCACCGCGCAGTCCGCTTCAAGGCGCAACGCCGTGCGCAGCCCGGCCTGATCGTGTGCCGACACGACAAACCGATAGTCGTATCCCAGCGGTCTGGACGCAAACTGTGCGGCGCGCTCGAGCGGCCAGCACAAACCAGCCGCACCCAGCGCCTGCACCATGTCCGGCATGCGCTCGAGCACGACCTGTGCTTGCGTGCCACGCAAAGCGGCAATGATGCGTGCAGCCAGCCGCGCATACATGTCGTCGTCCAGTGCGGGCGCGTGCACATGCAGCAACGCGTCGTCCTGGCTGGCGACGACTCGCGCTGCGGCCTCATCCCATTGCCCGATAGCTGGCGGCGTAATGAACAGCCGCGGCGGCAGGCGCAGGGCATTGATGAGCGCCCGGTTGCCAGGTAATAGATCGTAATCGAGTAATGCCGCCGGTGGGCACCAGACGATGCGCTGGCCTTCGCGACCATGGGCCTCGCCCTGCCAGTCGCTGATCAGCCACAGCTGCAGCAGCACGCGCTGGATGCCGGCCTCATTGACCATGCGGATCAGCGGCTGGTAGCGGCGCGGGCTGACCCCCAGCTCTTCCTGGAACTCGCGGATCATGGTGGCTTCGAGCGTCTCCGCCGGCTCGCGCTTGCCGCCGGGGAATTCCCAGTAGCCGCCACCATGGGTGCCGGCCGGGCGCTGTGCGATCAGCAGCCGGCCGCGCGCATCGCGCAGAATGCCCACCGCGATTTGCGGCGGCTCCTGTACGCGCGGGTCGTCAGCTGCGATATTCGGCATTGATGCGGACGTAGTCATAGGACAGATCGCAGGTCCAGATGGTGGCGGCAGCATCACCCTGGCCCAAATCGACGTGAAGCGTAAACTCGCTTTGCGCCATGACGCGCGCGCCCGCGGCTTCGCGATATTCAGCCGCCGGCTCGCCATTGCGAATCACGGCCACGTCGTCCAGGGCTATATTCACCCGATCGATATCCAACTGCGCAAGCGGCGCGCGCCCGAGCGCTGCCAGGATGCGGCCCCAATTGGGATCGCCGGCAAAACAGGCGGTCTTGACCAGCGGCGAATGGGCAATGGTGAACGCCACCGCCCGCGCCGCTTCCGAATCGCGCGCACCCTGGATGGCCAGGGTAATGAAGCGGGTCGCGCCTTCGGCGTCGCGCACAATGGCCTGGGCCAGCTCCTGGGCCAGAGATGCCAGGGCCTCGGCAAACTCCTGCCAGCCGGGCTGCGCCGGTGCCAACGTCGGCCCCTGGCCGGTGGCGCACAGCATGCAGGCGTCATTGGTGGAGGTGTCGCCATCGACCGAAATGGCATTGAACGATTCGGCCGTCACTGCGTGCAGCAGCTGCTGCAGCTGTGGCTGCTCGATCTGCGCATCGGTGGCGATGAAAGCGAGCATGGTGGCCATGTCCGGGCGGATCATGCCCGCGCCCTTGGCGATGCCGGTCAGCGCCACGGTCTCGCGGCGCCCGTCCGCGCCCTGGTATTCGATGCTGCGGCTGGCCGCTTTCGCCACGGTGTCGGTGGTCATGATGGCCTTGGCGGCGGCCAGCCAACCAGCTTCGTCGAAAGCGCCCGGGGTCAGCGCGGACAGCGCGGCCTGCATTTGCGCCAGCGGCAGACGCTCGCCAATCACGCCAGTGGAAAACGGCAGCACCTGCGCCGTTTCCACGCCGAGTGCCTGTGCCACCTGCGCGCATAACTGGCGCGCATCGGCGAGGCCGGCGGCGCCGGTGCCGGCATTGGCGTTGCCGCTGTTGACGAGCAGCGCCCGCGGCCGCGCCTGCGCCAGATGCGCGCGCACCAGCGCCACCGGCGCCGCGGCGAACGCATTGCGCGTCAAGACGCCGGCCACCGTGGCATGTTCAGGCAACGCCAGAACCGCGATGTCGTCGCGCCCGCCCTGCTTGATGGCCGCTGCGGCGGTAGCCCAGCGCGCGCCGGAAATCGTTGCCAGGGCGCCGGGCGGCGCCAGATTGACGGCCATGGCTCAGCTGCGGCCGTGGCAGTGCTTGTACTTCTTGCCCGAACCGCAGGGACAAGGCTCGTTGCGCCCGATCTTGCGCTGTTCGCGACGATACGTCTGCGGGCGCGCCGGCGGGCCGTCGGCCACCGCCGCTTCCGCCTGACCGGAGGCGGCCATGGCCGCCGGCGCCTGCCGGCGGGCCGCGCCACCGTCCTGCTGCGGCGCGGCAGCTGCATCCTGCTGGGCCGTGGCACTGGCGGCCTCCTCGTGCTGGTAATCCAGGTTCTGGCTGCGCTCGCGGCTGGCCGCCTGCGCCTCTTCACTGATTTCCGCACGAATCTGGCCGCGGGCAAGTACGGTGATGGTTTCGTGTTTCAGGCGCTGCAGCATTTCGGTGAACATCTCGAACGCTTCGCGCTTGTATTCGTTTTTCGGATCCTTCTGTGCATAACCACGCAGGTGGATGCCCTTGCGCAGATAGTCCATCGCCGCCAAATGCTCGCGCCACAGCGAGTCCAGCACCTGCAGCAGCACCGCCTTTTCGATCTGGTCCATGATCTCGGGACCGGCGTCCTCGCGCTTGTTCTCGTAAGAGTCCCTGAGGCGCTCGGCGATGCGTTCGCGCAGGCTGTCCTCGTCGAGGTCGGTTTCTTCATCCAGCCATTGCTGCAACGGCAGATCCTGGCCGAAATCGCGCTGGATGGCTTCGGTCAGCCCCGAGATGTCCCACTGCTCTTCAAGGCTTTGCGGCGGCACGTATTCGCTGACCAGCTGCTCGACCACATCACCCCAGATGTTGTCGATGATATCCGCCACCGAGTCACTGTCCATGATTTCATTGCGCTGCTCATAGACGATCTGGCGCTGGTCGTTGTTGACGTTGTCGTAGTCCAGCAGCTGCTTGCGGATATCAAAGTGATGCGCTTCGACCTTGCGCTGCGCGTTTTCGATGGCCCGCGTGACCCACTTGTGCTCGATCGCCTCGCCTTCCTCCAGGCCGAGATTCTGCAGCATGCTGCGCAGGCGCGGCGGCGTGAAGATGCGCATCAGGCTGTCTTCCAGCGCCAGATAAAAGCGGCTGGCGCCGGGATCACCCTGGCGCCCGGAGCGCCCGCGCAACTGGTTGTCCACGCGGCGCGATTCATGTCGCTCGGAAGCGATTACATACAGGCCACCGGCCGCGATGACCTGGTCGTGCGCCGCCTGCCATTCCTCATGGATGCGCGCGCGGCCCTCGCTGTCTTCCTCGTCCAGTTCCGCCAGCGCCATTTCCGGGTTGCCGCCGAGCACGATGTCGGTGCCGCGCCCGGCCATGTTGGTGGCGATGGTGACCGCGCCGGGACGCCCCGCCTGGGCGATGATGAAAGCCTCGCGTTCGTGCTGCTTGGCGTTCAGCACTTCGTGGTGGATGCCGCGCTTTTTGAGCAGGTTGGAAAGCAGCTCCGAGGCTTCGATCGACGCCGTGCCCAGCAGCACCGGCTGGCCGGCCTCGCTGGCGCGGGTCACCTCGTCGGCAATGGCGGTGAATTTCTCAGCCACGCTCATATAGACCTGATCGGGCAGATCCTGGCGCGCGATCGGCCGATTGGTGGGAATGACCACCACTTCGAGGCCGTAAATCGACTGGAACTCAAACGCTTCCGTGTCGGCGGTGCCGGTCATGCCGGAGAGCTTGTTGTACAAGCGGAAAAAATTCTGGAACGTGATCGAGGCCAGGGTCTGGTTTTCCTTCTGGATCTTGACCCCTTCCTTGGCTTCGATGGCCTGGTGCAGGCCGTCGGACCAGCGCCGACCGGGCATGGTGCGCCCGGTGAACTCGTCGACAATCACGATCTGGCCGTCGGCGACGATGTAATCGACGTCCTTCTCGTACAGCACATGCGCCCGCAGGGCGGCATTCATGTGATGCATGAGAGCGACGTTGTTGGCGTCGTACAGGCTTTCCTCTTCGCTCAACAGCCCGGCCTCGCGCATCAGGCCTTCCACTTTCTGATGGCCGGCCTCGGTCAGATAGACCTGCTTGTTCTTCTCCTCCGGGCTGTAATCGCCGGGACCGTCCTCTTCCTTTTGCTCCTCGAGGTGCTTGACCAGCTTGTCCACGCGCAGCGAGGTTTCCGGATCGTCGTCGGTGGGCCCGGAAATGATCAGCGGCGTGCGCGCCTCGTCGATGAGAATCGAGTCCACTTCGTCGACGATGGCGTAGTTGAGTTCGCGCTGCACCCGGTCGGCATTGGTGAATGCCATGTTGTCGCGCAGATAGTCGAAACCGAATTCGTTGTTGGTGCCGTAAGTG
>DATGUT010000322.1:0-3145 GCA_035301185.1 Salinisphaeraceae bacterium | reverse complement strand
AGCGTGCCTGGTAAATGGCGGTAATCGGGCCGAGCCCCATGGACACGGTGGAAAATTGCCAGTAATCAGGCATCAGCCATGTGTGCGGGTAACTGGACAGGCCGTCAGGCTGGCTGGCCTCGGCGCGGAAGTCCTCCAGCTGCTCTTCGCTGAGCCGGCCCTCGAGATAGGAGCGGGCATAAAAGCCCGGCGAAGAATGGCCCTGGAAATAAACCAGGTCGCCGCCATGCTTTTCGCTGGGCGCGTGGAAGAAGTGATTAAAGCCGACCTCGTACAGCGTGGCCGAAGAAGCATAGCTGGCAATGTGCCCGCCCACGCCTTCGTGCTTGCGGTTGGCGCGCACCACCATGGCCATGGCGTTCCAGCGCAGCAGCGAGCGGATGCGCCATTCGATCGCCGGGTCGCCGGGGGATTTCGCCTCGGCGTGCTTGGGAATCGTGTTGACGTAGGCGGTGTAGGGCGAATAAGGAATATACGTGCCGGAGCGGCGCGAGCGCTCGATCAGGCGCTCGAGCAGGAAATGCGCCCGCTCGGGGCCGTCTTGTTGCAGGACGGCATCCAATGCGTCCAGCCATTCCTGTGATTCCTGCGGGTCGATATCCCGCTGGGTGTCGGCATCGGCTTCGGAGTGCAGCGGTTGTGACCGGCTGAGTGGGTGCGGGGCGGACATGGATGACTCCTTAGGTGCAACTAACAACGACACCTGTGATGGTAGCCGTACTGCGATGAAACTGGCAAGCTGCAGCGCGGCATCACTGCCCATCGCTGCAATCGTCTTCAACATGACTCACCGCTGCTACCGTGCATTGCCTTAGTTTCTCTTTGCGGCGCTGCCTACCGGCAGCGCTGGCAAGCCTGCTTTGCCTCATGCTTGCCGGTTGCCAACCGGATGCCACGGCAGCTCAGGAAAGACCAGCGACCGCCGTGGTCGTGGCACGCTATCCACATGATGCTGGCGCCTTCACGCAGGGGTTGCTGTTTTACCATGGCCATCTGTACGAAAGCACCGGCCTGCATGGCCACTCGTCATTGCGCCGCGTGGCCTTGGCGACCGGCGAGATATTGGCGCAGACTGACCTGGAGCAGCGCTATTTTGGCGAAGGCCTGGCCCGGGTCGGCAACCAGCTTTTGCAACTGACCTGGAAGGCGGGCGTCGCGTTCGTCTACGACCTGCCGGATGGCGAGCTCGCACGCATCATGCGCTACAGCGGCGAGGGCTGGGGCCTGACCTTTGATGGCCGCCACCTGATCATGAGCGACGGCAGCGCCACGCTGCGCTTTATCGACCCGGCAACCTTCGCCACCCAGCACCGCCTTACGGTGACGCACAACGGCAAGCGCGTTAGCCGCCTCAATGAACTCGAGTACATCAACGGCGAAATCTGGGCCAATGTCTGGCACGCAGACGACATCATCCGCATCGAGCCGGCATCCGGGCGCGTCACTGGCATCGTCAGCGCCGCGCATTTGCGTGCCGAGCTGCCAGCCTCGGCCGGCGCCCTTAATGGCATTGCCTGGGATGCGGTTGGGAAAAGGCTGTTCATCACCGGCAAGAACTGGCCGACGCTGTACCAGATCCGCCTACCGGAGTAGCTGCACAAACGGGCAAGGCGCTTATTTGCCAATACAAAAGCTGGAGAAGATGGCACCGAGCAAGTCTTCGCTGGTGAACTCGCCAGTAATCTCACCCAGGGCCCGGTGCGCCAGGCGCAGCTCTTCGGCCAGCAACTCCCCGGCTTGGGCCATGACCAGTTGCTCATGGCCGCGCTGCAGGGCCATGGCCGCACGCTGCAGCGCATCGAGATGACGCCGACGGGCAATGAAATCCGGGGTCGCCGCTGCTTCCAAGCCGGCGCTGTGCTTGAGCTGCGCGATCAGCGCCTGCATGCCGGCGCCGCTGGTGGCGGACAGCTTGACCAGTTCGCGCCCACCAAGCCGGCCGGCGCCCGGCGCGCGCCCACTGAGATCGATCTTGTTCGCCACCAGGGTCACTGGCAGCTCCGTTTTTTCCAGTTCTTCCAGCAGGCGCCGATCCGCAGCCTGCAGGCCCTGGCTGTCGTCGAACAACAGCAGGATACGATCGGCACGTTGCAGCTCGGCGCGCGCGCGCCGCACCCCTTCGGCTTCCACCGGATCATGCGTCTCGCGCAGGCCGGCCGTGTCCACGACATGCAGCGGCAGGCCATCGACGTCGATTTGCTCGCGCAGCACATCACGCGTGGTGCCGGCGACGGCGGTGACGATGGCGCTGTCGCGGGCGGCGAGGCAGTTGAGCAGGCTGGACTTGCCGACGTTGGGCGCGCCGGCAAGCACAACCGTCAACCCGTCGCGCAGACGCGCGCCGCGCTCGGCATCGGCTTGCAGCTGGCGCAGTTGTTGTTGCAGCGCTTCCAGGCGCGCCTGCACTTCGCCATCGCCCAGAAAATCGACTTCTTCGTCTGGGAAATCAATCGCCGCTTCGGTGTACACGCGCAGTTGCACCAAGGCCTCGGCCAGCGCGCTGACCTGATTGGCAAACCGCCCCTGCAGGGAGCGCATGGCGGCGCGCGCCGCCGCATGGCTGCCGGCGTCAATGGCATCGGCAATGGCTTCGGCCTGGGCCAGGCTAAGCTTGTCATTGAGAAATGCGCGTTCGGAGAATTCACCCGGGCGCGCCAGGCGAGCGCCAAGCGCCAGCAGCCGCGCCAGCAGCAAATCACAGAGCATGGGACTGCCATGGCCCTGCAGCTCCAGCACGTGTTCGCCAGTGAAGGAAGACGGGGCGGCAAAATACAGAGCCAGGCCACGATCTATGGTGCTGCCATCCGCATCGCGAAAGGCGGCGAAGCGCCCCAGACGCGGTTGCGGCAGGTGGCCCAGCACTGCGCGTGCAATGGCCGGCACTGCCGGGCCGGAGACGCGAATCACTGCGACCCCGCCGCGCCCCGGCGGCGTGGCCAGGGCCGCTATCGTATCCCTGGTATCCCCGCCCTGCATGCGTCTATCCGATGTTTGCTTCAGGCTATTTGGCGGCGGCGCTGTGACCCAGCCCTTCAGCGTCCAGCTTGCGGTAAATATACCATTGCTGGGCGATCGACAGCAGGGTGTTGGTGCAGTAGTACAACACCAGCCCGGCGGGGAAGAAGGCGAAGAACACGGCCATGCC
>DATGUT010000321.1:0-8657 GCA_035301185.1 Salinisphaeraceae bacterium | reverse complement strand
CGTGAAAACGAAGTTGCTCTGGTTTAGAATGGCGCATAAGGCAGATTCCGGTTTGCTTCGGACGAAGCAAGTTTGTGGTAAATCCAATTGTATCAATTAATTGGACGGAACCTGCCTTCTTTTATGCAATTTCCGGGCTAGCGCCGCTGCCAGGCAAATGGCAGCACTGCAGCCAAGCATGACTGCTTGAGCCGGAGGGCCAACAGGCGATCCACACCCAGCGCAACGCCGGCACAGGCGGGCAACCCGGCCTGCAACGCCGCCTGCAAGCGGCCATCCTGCGCCGGCTCCGGCAGACCGGCTTGTGTACGTCGCTGCTGCTCGCGCTGCATGCGCGCCCGCGCTGCGCCGGCATCGGTCAACTCCTGTGCGCCATTGGCCAATTCCTGGCCACGCCAGTAGATTTCAAAGCGCTTGGCGATGGGCGGTTCGTCGTCGCTCAACTCCACCAGCACGGCGTCGTCGGCGGGAAAGCCCTCGACACACAGCGGTGCATCGAGACCCAGCGTTGGCGTAATCAGCACACTCATGATCAAATCGAGCCAGAAAGCGCGGGAGTGCCGCTCGCAGGTTGTAACCTGGGCTGGCGCCAAGGCGTTTGCGTCGGCCCAGGCAGCCAGCTCTGTCGCCGTTGCCTGATGTGCATCCAGACCTGTGTGCGCGAAAAACTCTGCGGCAAACGTGGTGTGCTCCAGCGCCGGCGCACCGCCGACGTGCGTCATGAACGCGTCGACTTCGACGATCAGCTCGGCCATCGACCAGCCGGGGCGATACCACTCCAGCATGGTGAATTCGGGGTTGTGCCAGCGCCCCACCTCGCCGGCGCGAAAGACGTGGCCGAGCTGATAAATCGATCCGCTGCCGGCTGCCAGCAGGCGTTTCATGGCATGCTCGGGCGAAGGCACGAGATAGCCGGCATCGGTGCCCACTGGAAAGCAGGCCAGTTGTGCCTCGCTGGGTGCAGCCGCCGCCAGCAGCGGCGTGTCAACTTCAAGCACCTCGCGCGCGGCAAAAAACGAGCGTATCGCCGCCAGCAAGTCCGCCCGCGCGCGCAGCGTTGCCAGCGTCGCCGTCGGGCGCCAGTCGGGCATGGGCGTCAATCGTTGGCGCGCGAGACGTATTCGCCCTTGCGCGTATCCACCTTCAGGGTTTCACCTTCCTCGATGAACAGCGGCACCCGCACCACGGCGCCGGTTTCCAGCGTCGCCGGCTTGCCGCCACCGCCCGAGGTGTCGCCACGCACGCCGGGATCGGTCTGCGTGACCTGTAGATAAACGAAGTTCGGCGGTTCCACCTGCAGCGGCTCGCCATTCCACAGGGTCACGCTGCATTCATCCTGAGCCTTGAGCCACTTGCTGCTGTCACCCACGGCAGCGGCGCCGGCCTGGTATTGCTCGAACGTGTTCGGCTCCATGAAGTGCCAGAACTCGCCGTCGCTGTACAAGAACTGCAGGTCGATTTCGAGCACGTCGGCGGCTTCGACCGAGTCGCCGGACTTGAACGTCTTTTCCACCACGCGGCCGGTCTTCAGGTTGCGGATCTTGACGCGATTGAAGGCCTGACCCTTGCCCGGCTTCACGAACTCGTTGTCCACGATCGAGAAGGGATCGCCGTCGAGCATGATCTTGAGGCCGCCCTTGAATTGATTGGTACTGTAAGTCGCCATAAATCCTGTGCGTTGCGAGTGAAAAAGTTAGACTGGCGCACCATGAACAGCGTGCCCACCAATCTCGAGTCGAATGTCGAAGGCCACAGTTTAGCGCAAAGCGGCGCCGGCTGGCAGCAACAGCTGCGCGAAGCCGTGACCGATGCCGAGACCCTGCTCGCGCTGCTGGACCTGCCACAGACGCTGCTGGCGCCGGCGCGGCGCGCCGCCGGCCTGTTCCCGCTGCGCGTGCCGCACGCCTATGTGGCGCGCATGCAGCCAGGCGCCGTGGATGACCCGCTGCTGCGCCAGGTGCTGCCGCTGGCGGCGGAACATGCCGTGGTGCCGGGTTTCAGCGCAGATGCGGTCGGCGACCATGCCAGCGCCGCCGGCAATGGCCTGCTGCACAAGTACCATGGCCGTGCGCTGGTCGTGACCACCGGCGCCTGCGCGGTCAATTGCCGCTATTGCTTTCGCCGCCATTTCGACTACGCCGAGCACAACGCCGGCCGCCAGCGCTGGCGCGCAGTGATCGACACGATCGCCGCGGATGCGAGCATTGGCGAGGTCATTCTCTCCGGTGGCGATCCGCTGACCCTGGCCGACAGCAAGCTGGCGGCGCTGACCGATCAGCTTGGCGCCATTCCCCACGTACGTCGGGTTCGTTTCCACACGCGCCTGCCCATCGTGTTACCGGCACGCATTGATGATGCCTTCCTGCGCTATTTCGCCGCCATCGCCGCGCAGCGTGTGGTGGTCGTGCACTGCAATCACGCCAACGAGCTGGACGCGCCGACGACCCGCGCGCTGGCACGCCTGCGTGATGCCGGCGCCACTGTGCTCAACCAGGCGGTGCTGCTCAAAGGGGTCAACGACGACGTCGATGCGCTGGCCGATCTCAGCGAAGCGCTGTTCGACGCGGGTGTGCTGCCCTATTACCTGCACCTGCTGGACCGGGTGGCCGGCACCGCGCATTACGAAGTAAGCAGCACCCGCGGGCGCGAGCTGGTCAAGGCGCTGGCCGCGCGCCTGCCCGGCTACCTGGTGCCGAAGCTGGCGCGCGAGACTGCCGGTGCGCCGGCCAAAAGCGTGCTCGGCTACCATTTCTGAAGCCCGGAGCTGCTCAGAGCCCGGGCATCAGGCCTCGGCCATTGCGCGCGGATTGATGTCCAGTTTCAGGCTGTCGTCCTCGACATGCACCGCCACCTGGCCGCCATCGGCCAGGCGCCCGAACAGCAACTCTTCCGCCAGTGGCTTCTTGATGTGTTCCTGGATCACGCGGGCCATGGGCCGCGCGCCCATTTTCTCATCGTAGCCATGGCGGGCCAGCCAGCGGCGGGCGTCGGCATCGACGCTGAACTCGACCGCCCGGCTTTCGAGCTGGGCCTCGAGCTGCATCAGGAACTTGTCGACCACGCGCTCGACCACGTCGATGGCCAGCGGCGCAAACTGCACGATCGCATCCAGGCGGTTGCGGAACTCCGGTGAGAAGCTGCGCCGGATCACTTCCATGCCGTCACTGCTGTTGTCCGGCTGGGTGAAGCCGATGCCGCGCTTGGCCATGTCCTCGGCGCCGGCATTGGTCGTCATGACCAGGATCACGTTGCGGAAGTCCGCCTCGCGGCCGTTGTTGTCGGTCAGCGTGCCGTGATCCATGACCTGCAACAGCAGGTTGAAGATATCCGGATGCGCCTTTTCCATCTCGTCGAGCAAGACGACGGAGTGCGGCTGCTTGTTGACGGCTTCGGTGAGCAACCCACCCTGGTCATAGCCAACATAGCCCGGCGGCGCGCCGATCAGGCGTGACACCGTGTGGCGCTCGGTGTATTCCGACATGTCGAAGCGAATCAGCTCGACACCAAGATGCAGCGCCAGCTGGCGCGTGACTTCGGTCTTGCCGACGCCGGTTGGTCCGGCCAGCAGGAACGAGCCGATCGGCTTGTCACCTTCGTCCAGCCCCGAACGCGCCATCTTGATCGCGCCGGCGAGCTCGCCCACGGCCTCGTCCTGGCCGAAGATGACCAGCCTGAGATCGCGCTCCAGCGTGCGCAGCACGTCGCGATCCGAGCGCGAGACGCTTTTCGGTGGAATGCGGGCAATGCGCGCCACCATGTCCTCGATGTCGTGCACCTGGACGGTCTTGCGCCGCTTGCTCGATGGGCGCAGGCGCAGCCGTGCGCCGGCCTCGTCGATGATGTCGATGGCCTTGTCGGGCAGCTGCCGATCGTTGATGTGGCGCGCTGACAGCTCCGCTGCGGCCTCCAGCGCCGGGCGCGTATAGCGCACCTGGTGGTGCTCCTCAAAGCGCGGCTTCAGCCCCAGCAGGATGGCCACGGTGTCGGCGATGCTTGGCTCCGGCACGTCGATCTTCTGGAAGCGACGCGCCAGCGCGTGATCCTTCTCGAACACGCCGCGAAATTCTTGATACGTGGTCGCGCCGATGCAGCGCAGCTCGCCCGAAGCCAGCATGGGCTTGATCAGGTTGGAGGCATCCATGACGCCGCCGGAGGCGGCACCGGCGCCAATCACGGTGTGGATCTCGTCAATGAACAGGATCGAATTCGGCTTGTCGTCGAGCTCGGCGAGCACCGCCTTGAGCCGTTTTTCGAAATCGCCGCGGTATTTGGTGCCGGCAATCAGGGCACCCAGATCGAGCGCGTAGACGACGCTGTGGGCGACGATTTCCGGCACGTCGTCAGTGACGATCTTGTGCGCCAGCCCTTCCGCGATGGCGGTCTTGCCGACCCCGGCCTCGCCCACCAGCAACGGATTGTTCTTGCGCCGCCGGCACAGGGTTTGTACTACCCGCTCCATTTCGTGGTCGCGCCCGATCAGCGGGTCAATGCGCCCTTCCGCGGCCTTGCGGTTGAGGTTGGTGGCGTATTGCTCCAGCGCCGACTGCTCCTTGTCGCTGCTGCTGCCAGCGCTCTTTTCCTCGCCGGCAGCGTTGCTGCGCTCCTGCTCCTCTTCGTGCTTGCCGACGCCATGGGCCACGAAATTGACCACATCGAGCCGGGTCACGCCCATTTCATTGAGCACGAACACGGCCTGTGACTCCTGCTCGGAGAAAATGGCGACCAGCACGTTGACGGCAGTGACTTCCTTCTTACCGGCCGATTGCACGTGATACACCGCGCGCTGCAACACGCGCTGGAAACCCAGCGTGGGCTGCACTTCCTGGCCGTCGCCCGGCGCCACCACCGGCACATGCGTGTCGATATAGCTCTTGAGTTCGGCTTCCAGGGTCGGGATATCCGCCCGCACCGATTCCAGCACCTGGATAACCGCTGGATTATCCAACAGTGACAGCAGCAAATGCTCAACCGTGAGCATTTCATGATTGCGCCGACGCGCCACCATGAAGGCGGCATCCAACGCGGTTTGTAATTCCTGACTCAACATTTAGCTCTACCTCGAACCTTGGTCCGCACTCCAAGATGGTGCGAACCTGTGTCTGCCACCACTATTTAATATCATATACGGCAACAAACCTTCAGGCTGGTTCCATGGTACACAACAGCGGGTGCTGATGGGCATGCGCATGATCGTTGACCATGGCCACCTTGGTTTCCGCTATTTCACGGGTGAAGGTTCCGGCCACACCCTTGCCGCGGGTATGCACCGTCAGCATGATTTGCACCGCTTGTTCGCGCGTCATGCTGAAATACGTCAGCAACACGTCGACGACAAACTCCATTGGCGTGTAGTCGTCGTTGTGCAGCACGACCTTGTACAGCGGCGGCTGGCGTGTTTTCGGGCGCGCGCGCTCGACGACGACATTGGTGTCACCCTGCTTTTGCGCGCTCGCCGCGCGGTCGCTGCCTGCTGCCAACATGATTCTATAATGTGCTCGCTGTGCGGCCATCATGACCCTAACATTGGCCCGAATTGCCCACGATCAATAGCTCGAAGCCTAACCGTAGCGCGGAATGCCACGCGCGGAAAGGGCCATGCGCACAAATACGGGGATCAGTTCTCGCCCAGGTTCAGTGCAAGCAACTCGCGGATGCGGGCCGGCACGTCCTTTTTCACTTCCAGGCGGGCATTGTCGATAGCCTTGGCGAAGGCCAGCTCATCCGCGCTGCCGTGCGATTTGATGACGGTGCCCTGCAGGCCGACGAACGAGGCACCGTTGTATTGGCGTGGATCCACGCGCTCACGAAACGCCTTGAGCACCGGCCAGGCGCAGACGGCCGCTGCGCGGGTGAACAGGTTGCGGGAAAATTCCTCTTGCAGGAACTCGGCGATCAGCTTGCCCAGGCCCTCGCTGGCCTTGAGCGCCACGTTGCCGATGAAACCGTCGCAGACCACGACATCGACGTCGCCGATGTATATGTCGTTACCCTCGACGAAGCCGATGTAGTTGAGATCGGTGTCGGCCAGCAATCGCCCCGCTTCGCGAATCTGGTCGTTGCCCTTGATGTCTTCGGCGCCGATGTTGAGCAGGCCGACGCGCGGATTATGCAGCCCGTGCACCGCGCCGGCCAGCACCGAGCCCATCATCGCAAACTGGAACAACTGCTCCGGCGTGGATTCGGTGTTGGCGCCCAGATCCAGCATCAGAGTATGGCCGTTGCGCGCCGGAATCGGCGCAATGATGGCTGGGCGGTCGATGCCGGCGAGAGTCTTGAGCACGAAGCGGGCCGTGACCATCAAGGCGCCGGTGTTGCCCGCCGAGACGCAGGCATCGGCCGCATCTTCCTGCACCAGATCCAGTGCCACGCGCATGGATGAGTCCTTCTTGCCGCGCAGCGATTTGGCTGGCGACTCGCACATGCCCACGATCTCGCTGGCGTGGTGGATGGCCAGGCGTTCATCGACCCGACGCCGGCGGCTACGCAGCGTCTCGGTCAGCACCTGTTCATCGCCCACCAGTGTGATCGCGAGTTCCGGCGTGGCCGCCAGACTTTTCAGAGCGGCATCCACAACCACAGCGTGGCCGCGATCGCCGCTCATCGCATCGATGGCGATACGGATCATGCTTAATTCGAATGCGACTCGAGAGCGCGGTCAAGCCACGCGGCAAGCCGCAACTGAAGACTACAAGTCGTCGTCGACGGTGACGACGCGCCGACCACGATAAAAGCCGTCACGCGTCACATGGTGGCGGCGATGCGTTTCACCAGTGGTTTGGTCGATCGACAACGCCGGCTTGGCCAGGGCGTTGTGGCTGCGGCGCATGCCGCGCTTGGAGCGGGATGTTGCTTTCTTTGGAACGGCCATGTGGTAGTACTCCCTCTTGAACGGGCATTATTCAGTCTGAACTCTTGTCGTGCCATAACTCCGACAGCACGGCAAAAGGCTTGTCCTTGCGTGTTGCAGCCTGTGGCGTCAGATCGTCTGCTTCGGCTTCGTAGCGCGCGCGGCACGCCGGACGCTGACACCGCGCCACCATGGGCAATGCCAGCAGCAATTCGTCGGCCACCAAAGCGTGCACGTCGAGCAGGTGGCCAGCAGCCATGATCGGCTCGAACTCGCGCGGCACCGCAGCGGCTGCGTCATCGCTGGCCACTATTATACCGCTAACTTGGGTATCGACGATCTGCCTGAACGTTTCCATGCAGCGCTGGCACTGCAGCATGAGCGGCGCCGTGACCCAACCATCGACCTGCACACGGCGCTGCCCGTCTTCGCGGAAGTCGAGTTGCACCTGCGCCACCGCATCCGCGGGTGGCTTTGCATGCGCTGCGGCAACCACACGCGGCAACGAAGCCAGCGATAATGTACCCGCCACGGCCTGCCCCTGTATGGCGCAGCGCCTGTAATCGATGTGATTCGGCACGCTGTCCGGCTTGCCCATGGCGCGCGATGATAAGTCTGCATTTGGCATAAGTCAATGTTTCCTCGGCATGGCAATTGCGGTTATGCTCGCATTCCCTCGCCTGATTGCGACTCATTGAAATGGCTCATCCTCCACTGATTCTGGCATCCAGCTCTCGCTTTCGCCGCCAGCTGCTGGCGCGGCTCGGGATCGCATTTTCCAGCATGGCTCCTGCCATCGACGAAACACCCGTTGCCGGGGAAAGTGCGCTCGATCTGGTGCATCGGTTGGCGCAAGGCAAGGCCGCGCATGTCGCCGCCGATCATCCTGATGCCTTTGTCGTGGGAGCCGACCAGGTGGCTGAGCTGGATGGGCGCATCATCGGCAAACCGGGCAACCGTGCCAATGCCATCCGCCAGCTGCAAGCGCAATCAGGACGCGTGGTGCAGTTCCATACCGGCTTGTGTCTGTACGCGCCGACACAGGCACAGCCGGCCATCGTCACCGATACGGTGCGCACCCACTTTCGCACTCTCAGCACCGCCGAAATCGAGCGCTACGTGGACAGCGAAGACGTGCTCCAGACAGCCGGCAGCATCAAATCCGAGGGCCTGGGCGTGACTTTGCTCGAGGCGGTGGAGTCGCGCGATCCAACTGCGCTCATCGGCCTGCCGCTAATCGCCCTGCGGCGCATGCTTGCGGAGGCGGACTTTCCCCTGCCCTGAGCGTTCGGGCGATGCAGACGCAGCCAGCCAGGCGGGCAAATCGGCTACCGTTTCGAGCAGTGCACTGGCGCCACTGGCGCGCAGACGCACACCATGGTGCACGCCACAAAGCACACCTACGGCCGCCACTCCGGCCGCCCGCGCCATGGCCATGTCGTATTCGGTGTCGCCGATGACCAGCGCCCGCTCCGGCCGTGTGGCTGCGCGCAACAGAATATCCTCGACCATGTCCGGCGCCGGTTTCGACGCAGCTTCGTCGGCGCAGCGGGTATAACGAAAATAGCCATCGAGGTTGGCCTGCGTCATGGCGCGATCGAGTCCGCGCCGGCTCTTGCCGGTGGCCACAGCCAGCACATAGCCTTGCTTCAGGAGTTGCTGCAAGGTTTCCTGCACCGTCGGAAACAGCAGGGCACGGCTGCTGGGCGACATATAACGCCGCCGGTACACCGACAGCCAGTCGCGCAGGCGCTGCGCGTCCAATTCGGGAAACAGGCGGCTCAATGCCTCGTGCAGCCCGAGCCCGATC
>DATGUT010000320.1:0-14944 GCA_035301185.1 Salinisphaeraceae bacterium | reverse complement strand
ACAGAGAGTTTAGCTGAAAAAGCCAATGAAAGAGGTGATGGTGATCGCATTGAAGAAGTCAATGAACAGCGATCCTACCAGTGGGATGACGAAAAACGCCTTGAATGAGGGCCCGTTGACACGCGTGAATGCCTCCATGTTGGCCATGGCGTTTGGCGTTGCGCCCATGCCAAATCCGCAATGGCCGGCAGCAATCACCGCTGCGTCGTAGTCCCTGCCCATGACGCGGTAGGTCACGAAATAAGCAAAGGCAAACATGATCGCGGTCTGCACGACCAGGATGATCGTGAGTGGCCCGGCCACTGCGGCCATTTCCCATAACTTCATGGACATCAGGGCCAGGATCAGGAAGAACGCCAGCGAGACATTGCCCACCACCTCGAACTCACGCTCGGGCATGTTCCATTGACGCCAGTCGATGATGTTGCGAATGATGGCGGCAACAAACATGGGTCCGAGATAGGCTGGAATCGTGATGTTGACGGCGGCAAGCGCATTCACCAGGACCGTGCCTATGCCAATGGCAATGACCAACAGCATGGTGGCCTTCAAAATGGAGTCGTCGCTTTTGATGTGCTCGGTTTTTTCGCCCAAGGCCGGGTCTGCCGTCTCCAGATCTGCAGTAAAGGCGCGTCCCTTGATGCCGTGACGGCGTATGAGCAGAGAGCCGACTGGCCCGCCAATCACGCAGCCGGCCACCAGGCCGTAGGTGGCGGCGGCGATGGCTGCCGGCAAGGCACCAATGGCACCGGCTTCCTCCAGCAATGGCCCGAATGCGGCAGCCGTGCCGTGGCCGCCGGTCAGCGATATTGAGCCCGCGGCCAGCCCGATTAGCGGCGACACGCCCAGGCCCTTGGCCAGGAAGGCGCCCACGATATTCTGAACGACCACCAGAACCAATGCACAGCCCAGGAAAAGAGCGACGGCAACCCCACCCTTCTTGAGCAGCTCGAAGCTGGCCGAAAAGCCGATGGTGGTGAAAAAGGCAAGCAGCAGATAATCGCGCATCGTGCCGTCGATCCCGAACATGAACAGGTCGCTCATGTAACCGCCCAAGGCAATCAGCGAGAAAACTATGCCGCCGATGACGGGTGTGGGAATGAAGTAGCGTGACAGGATGCCAACTCGGTTCTTGATGTATTCACCCACGGCAAGCATGATTGCCGCGACGGCCAGGGTTAGGGCGACGTCCAGATGGATGATGATCATTATGTATCCCCGCTTATTGTTGCTTTCCTTGTTCCGGCTTGCTGACAGCCATTTCCTCCATGGCACATGAGGGATGGCATGTCATGTACTTGGGATTCCAATTTGCTCCCTTCAAAACAGGCACTTGCGACAGTGCCATAATAATATGCAAAAGTCGAGCGCGCGGCATTCGCTTATGGCGTGCTGGCCGCATTTATGCTTGAATGCCTCGTAAGTCGGGACACTAAGAGAAGGTATTCGTCATGAAGCGCAGGACTGTAACGGCTGCAATACTGGCAACACCAATCCTGTGGAGCCTGCCTCGCATCGCGCCGGCGGCCACTGCATTCATCAACATTGGCTCGGGTTCGACAGCCGGTCTGTATTATCCGACCGCGGTCGGCATGGCCGGCATCGTCAATGATGCTGATGTCAACATGCGTGCCTATGTCCGCGTGACAGGTGCCTCCGTTGCCAATTGTCGCCAGGTGGGCAGTGGTGAGCTGCAAATGGGCCTGACGCAGAACAATATTGCCTTTTATGCCTACAACGGCCAGGGTGTGGATGCCTTCGCAGGCAAGCCGGAAGAGGATCTGCGCGGCATGATCATGCTGTACCCCGAGGTGATTCACATCCTCGTGCGCAAACTTGCCGGCATCAACAGCATTGCCGATCTGCAGGGCAAGCGTGTGTACGTGGGCGATTTCGGCTCCGGCACCGAGCAGGATGTCATGAACCTGTTGGCGGCCTACGACATGACCAGCGACGACTTTAGGGTAGCGGTGCGGGGCAACGCGGGTGATGCGGTCAACCTGCTGCGCGATGACCAAATCGATGCGATGTTCTATACCGTGGGCGTCGGCGCCGCGGCAATCATCGATGCCATGCGCAGTGGACGGATTGATCTGCTCGACGTGCCAGCTGAAAAAGTCGAGAAACTGCACGACAGGTACCCCTTCTATACGCCGCTGGTCATTCCGGCTGGCACTTATCCGCGCATTGATCACGAGGTCTCTGCAGTAACCCTGAAAGCGATGCTGATAGGCTCGGCAGCGCTGGATGCCGATGTTGTCCATGCGTTCATGAACACGGTCTTCGACCGCAATCTCGACAAGTTTTATGGCATCGCCCAGAATCCGAATTTAAGAAAGTACTTCGAACTCGAGACAGCCTTGCAGGGCATGCCGATTCCCATGCACGCAGGCGCAGCCAGGTTTTTCAGAGAGCGTGATATTGCAGTGCCGAGCCTGCGCCCGCAAGCCTGATCAAGCGCTGCTCGATGGTTGGCGGAAAAACCCCTGCAGAGCAGGGTGGGGGATCAGCTTAGTATTTGCAGTTGTACCTGCGCCACACCTTGCTCGATCATGCCCAGTACTTTTGCCGCGTAGCGGGAAAGGTCGATAATGCGAGCACCGACGTAAGGGCCGCGATCATTGATGCGGACGATGGTCTGCTTGCCATTGGCCAGGTTGGTCACGCGAATGCGGGTGCCGAATGGCAGAGTCCGATGGGCTGCCGTCAACTCGCTGGGATCGAAGCGCTCGCCATTGGCTGTCAGATTGCCTGCAAACCTTTGCCCATAGAAGGATGCCAGGCCTTTTTGCGTGTCAATGACAGTGGCATCCAGATCGTTTGGCACCAGGCCTTGCTTGTATGCAAGTTGGTATTCGTATTCTGCGGCAGGTTCCTGTGCCGTGTTGGCCATGCTGGCTGCGGCTGCATTCCTGGGTGTGCTGACGCAACCTGCCAGCAGGCCGGTCGCTACAACGGCCATGAGGATGAAGCGGCCAGCTGCTGCGACGCGGCAACAATGAACAAATGGAGTTTTCTTATTGTATGGATCCATCGGGCCAGGATAGTTTGCGAAGGCCCGCGATTATGTCATTTCAAGCTTAATGAAAGCTGAATGAGAGTAATTGAAAGGCCGACTGCGTCTTGTCGCCGGTGGTGCGGCATCGGGTAAAACCGGCAGCGGATCTAGCTCAGCAGCTTGTCGATAGCAGCCTCTGCCTTGGTCAGCCCCCAGCGGCGGCCGATGGCCAGTGCTTCTTCCTTGGATTTGCCCTGTACCCAGGCTGCACGCAAGGCCATCAAGGCGCCCACGCGATTGCCGCTGGCACAGTGCACGAGGGTCGGCATGGCTGCGTGTTCATCAAGCAGGGTGTCGAGTTTGCGCGCGTTATCGAGCGTCAAATCCTGTGGTCCGGCGATGCCGAGCACGTGATAGGCAAGCCCCAGTTCGGCGGCCTTGGCTGCTTCGTCGTAGCCGTGCTCTTCCGACGGCGGGCGCAGATTGATGACGCAACCGATGCCAGCGTCCGCGGCGGCCTGCAGTTGATCGGGATCCGGTTGACCGCCGCTGGCGTAGCCGGTCTCTGGATGGCGCAGATTGGGCATGCCCGGGATGTCGTAAGTGTCCGTCATGGCTGATTTCTATGGCGAGATGAGCGGCAGCTTGTCGCTGAGTTCGCGTTGCGCGTGCTGGTCGGGGCCAAGATGGCCGGCGATCATGCGCCAGTATAACCACGGCAGATAATAGCGCTTCAGCAGCCAATAGCTGTGTCGCGGCTTGCGCGGATCGCCCGAAAAGCTCGGTGTAATGGCGCCGTCATACGCAAATTCGCAGAGCATGACCTTGTCACGTGAAGTGGTCACCGGGCACGAGGCATAACCGTCGTAGCTTGCAAGTGCCTCCTCGCCCGTAATGTCGGCGAGCAGATTGGCGCTGACCACAGGTGCAATCTGGCGCACGGCGGCCGCGGTCTTGCTGTGCGGGGCCGAGGTGCAGTCGCCAATGGCATGGATATTGCCGTACCGCTCATGGCGCATGTTCGACCGATTCACGGCCACCCAGCCATCGGCATTGGCCAGCGGGCTCTGCTTGATGAAGTCGGGTGCGGATTGCGGTGGCACGACGTGGATCATGTCGAACTCGACTTCGAGGCGTTGCCGTTCTGCGCCGACTTCGAAGGTGGCGATTTTCCCCGGGCCGTCAACAGCCACGAGGTTATGTCCGAATTCGGTCTTGAGGCCATACTCCGAGGCCACCTTGGCCAACGCCTTGGCATAGGGCGCGACACCAAACATGCTGGCGCCGGCAGTATAGAAGCGCACGTCCATGTTCAGGCCCTGCTTGCGAAAATAGTCGGCCGCCAAATACAGGATTTTTTGTGGCGCGCCAGGGCATTTGATCGGCATGGGCGGCTGCGTGAACAGAGCCCGGCCTTCCTTGTGGTTACGGAGGCATTCCCACGTGTAGGGCGCGCACGCATAGCTGTAATTGCTGGTGACGCCATTCTTGCCGAGCGTTTCCTGCAAACCGGTAATTTCGTGCCAATTCAGTTGAATGCCGGCGGCAACGACCAGATGCTCGTATTGCAGGCGCGATCCGTCGGCCAATACCACGGTATTCTGTTCAGGCTCGAAGGCAACTGCCTGCTGGCGAATCCATTTGGCATGGCGCGGGATGTAACGGACCTGCGCGCGCCGGGTCTTTTCTATGACATAGGCGCCGCCTCCGACCAGCGTCCAGGCCGGCTGGTAGTAATGATGTTCCGACGGTTCGACAATTGCGATGTCAAGCTCGGGCCGGTGCTTGCGCAACTGGCTGGCTACGGACAGGCCACCGGCCCCGCCGCCGATGATCACGATCTGGTGTTTGTTGGTCTTCATACGCGCATTTTGCCTTGAATTAGCGAATAAATAAAGAAAGATAATACTTGAGTAGGGCGGTCGCAACTTTTAGAATAAGCATATTCATATTCGTTCTAATGAACGGAGGTTCGACATGTTATTTCGCCAGTTCTTCGATCATGAGTCGAGTACTTATACTTATTTGATCGCCAGTGGCTCGGGGCGCGAAGCCGTCATCATCGACCCCGTCAAGGAACAGACCGCACAGTACCTGACAGCCATCGAGCAGCTTGATTTGCGCCTGGTCAAGGCGATCGACACCCACACCCATGCCGATCATATTACCGGCCTGGGCGCCTTGCGTGACAGCACCGGCTGCATGTCCATCATGGGTGAATTCACCAGGGCCGACTGCGTCTCAGCGCACGTCAGCGAAGGCGAGATTCTGGACGTCGATGGCGTCAAGCTGCAAGCGCTGTACACGCCTGGGCACACCGATGAGTCGTTCAGCTTCGTGCTGACGCCATCAGCGCCGCGCGCGGTGTTCAGCGGTGACGTGCTGATGATTCGCGGCAGCGGGCGCACCGATTTCCAGAACGGGGATGCAGGCAAATCCTGGGATTCCATCACCAACAAGCTGTTTCGCCTGCCTGACGAGACGATCCTGTATCCCGCGCACGACTACAAGGGCTGGACCCAATCGACCATCGGCGAAGAGCGCCGTTTCAATCCGCGTGTTGCCGGCAAGACGCGCGAACAGTACATCGAGATCATGGAAAGCCTCAAGCTGCCGGATCCGAAGATGATGGACGTCGCGATTCCCGCCAACCTGGCTTGCGGGCAGACCAGCTGAAACCAGCCCGCACCACGATGATGGCGCATTTGTTGGCGTTGTTCGGCGGCAGCATCGTCGGCTTTGCGCTGGCCCTGACCGGCGGTGGCGGTTCGACCCTGGCCGTGCCGCTGCTGCTGTTCGTGGTCGGGGTGCAGGATGTGCATGTGGCGATTGGCACCAGCGCGCTGGCAGTCGCTGTCAATGCCTACGCCAATCTGGTGGTGCATGCGCGCGCCGGCCATGTGCGTTGGCGCGCGGGGCTTTTGTTCACCTGTGCCGGTATTGCCGGTGCGGTGGCTGCCTCGGAACTGGGCAAGCGGGTCGACGGCCAGAGCCTTACCAGCCTGTTTGCGCTGCTGATGATGGTGGTCGCCGTCCTCATGCTGCGTCCGCGCAAGAACCCCGCTGCAGCGGATCCTGAACATCTGGTCAGGCACCTCAAGCCGCGGCTGTTGGGCACCGGCTTCGGCGCCGGTACCCTGGCCGGTTTCTTCGGCATAGGCGGTGGTTTCTTGATCGTGCCCGGCCTGGTGCTGGCCGCACGCATGGAAATCATCGCGGCCATCGGCACGTCGCTGCTTGGCGTCGGCAGCTTTGGCCTGGCCACGGCGCTCAACTATGCACGCTCCGGTTTCGTCAACTGGCCGATCGCGCTCGAATTCATTTGCGGCGGCATTGTCGGCGGCTGGGTCGGGGTGACGTCGGCCCGGCGGCTCGCGCAATCACGCGGCGCACTCAACAAGGTGTTTGCCAGCATGCTGATTGCGGTTGCCGCCTACATGCTGCTGAACAGCTGGTAAGGCGCGAGCCGCCCATGATCAAGATTGCAGGCGCGTGCGCAGCTCGCGCTTGAGCAGCTTGCCGCTTTGATTGCGCGGCAACTCGTCGATGAAGAAGATCTGTTTCGGCAGCTTGAATGCGGCCAGATGCGCACGCGTGTGGGCGATGAGCTCTTCGGCGGTCGGCTCGAAACCCGGCCGGCAGACCACGAAAGCGGTGATGGCCTCGATCCAGATGTCATCCGGCGCCCCGACGACGGCCACTTCAGCCACTGCCTCGTGCTGGTAGAGCACGTCCTCGACCTCACGCGAGGCGACCAGGATGCCGCCGGTGTTGATCACGTCCTTGATGCGATCCACCACGGTGATGTAGCCCTCTGCATCGCGCGTGGCCAGATCACCGGAATGAAACCAGCCGTCGCGAAAGGCGGCGGCCGTCTCCTCGGGTTTTTTCCAGTAGCCCTGGCATAGTTGGGGCGAGCGGTAAATGACCTCGCCCTGCTCATCCGGGGCGACGTCATTGCCTTCGGCATCGACCACGCGCGCCTCCACGAACAGCACCGGACGACCGCAAGAAGAGGGCCGGGCCTCGTGCTCCTCCGGGCGCAGAACCGTCGCCAGCGGCGCGATTTCCGACTGGCCGAAGCAGTTGTAGAAACCCAGCTCGGGATAACGCTCGCGCAGCCGGTTGAGCACTGTAACCGGCATGATGGAGGCGCCATACTGCGCCTTGGTCAAGGAAGACAGGTCGCGCTGGTCGAGTTCGGGGTGATTGGCCAGCGGTACCCACACCGTCGGCGCCAGAAACAGGGAGCCGATTCTGTCCTGCTCGATGCGATCCAGAATCTGATCGATATCCGGGCCCGGCAACAAGACCACGCTGGCGCCAACCATCAGGTAGGGCAGCAAAAACACGTGCATGGCCGCGGAGTGGTAGAGCGGCATGCAGATCAGTGGCTTGTCCTGCGCGCTGAAGTCCAGCGCCTGGATGCAGGAAACATATTCGGCGATCAACGCCGCATGCGACAGCATGGCACCCTTGGGGCGCGAGGTCGTGCCCGAGGTGTACAACAGCTGCAGCAAAGCGCTGTTGCCCGCGGTGCCGAGGACCGGTGTGTCGCCGCCGCTGTTGTCGGCATGCCTGCTCGCCGCGAGCAGCGAGGCCTCGCCATGCAGGCGCAGGCTGACAATATCGCCCGTGTCGGCGCGTATGGCTTCGAGATTCGGTTCCAGTTCGGGGTCGACCAGAACGGCTCGGGATTCCGATTGGATCAGCAGGTAGCGCAGTTCCTCGCCGCTGAGTGCGTAGTTGATCGGCACATGCACAAGACCCGCGCGCGAGCAGGCTAGGAAGGCAAGCAAATAGGCATCTGAATTTTTCCCATAAGCGGCGATGTGTGCGCCGGGCGGCAAATCCTGTTGCAGCAGCCACTGGGCGGCGGCGGTGACCGCAGCATCCAGCTCGCGATAACTCCAGCTGCGCTCGCCAAAGCGCAGGGCCTCGACGTCAGGTGTGCGCGCGGCGGTGCGCCGGACAATGCCGTCAACGCTGTTTGTCTGTGCTTGGATCATGGCAGCTTCTGGGTTTGTTGCATGTGTCCGGCGATTCTGCACAGCTGGCGGTGATTTGGCAATTCGCGCCATACGCTGCGCGCTACGCAAGTGCGTGCGAAAACAATCAAAAAGCCCCGCAGTGCGGGGCTTGTGGGCTATGCGGCGAAAGGCTTTCAGCCAGCGCCCGCCGCGTCGTTGCCGAGCCAACCCTGGATCATGTCCTGCTGCTCGTTGATGAATTGATTGACGGCGGTGTCGAAGTCATGCTGCTGAGCGACATACAGGTAATCCTGCAGTGTATCCAGCGGTATATGCATGTTGGACAGGAACGAGGCGACTTCCGGGTAGTCCTCCTTGAAGCCCTCGCGCACCATGATGTCAACGTGCTGCGGGCCGCCCATGGTGCCCTTGGGATCATCCAGGAAGCGCAGATCCCAGCGTCCGAACATCCAGTGCGGCGTCCAACCGGTCACCACGAGCCAGCGATCCTCTTCGATGGCAGAGCCCAGCGCCGCAGTCATGGCGGCACCACTGGATGATTGCACCTCGTAGTCGAGATCATATGCCTGCACCGTCTTCTTCGCCAGGCGCATGATGCCGGCGCCCGGGTCGATGCCGGTTATGGTGGCGTCCAGTTTTTGCCGGATCTCAGGCTTGCTCAGGTCCTCGATGGAGCCCAGCTTGTCCTTGGGCACGTAATCGGGCACCACCAGGCCCAGCTTCGCACCCTCGAAAATGGTGCCCAGATCGACCAGGTTATCCTGATAGCGCTGCCAATAGTCGGCGTGCGTGTCGGGCAGCCAGGCCATGAGCATGCCGTCGATGTCGCCGCTGGCAACACCCTGGAATTGCAGGGCAATTGCCGACATCGACAACTCCACGTCATAGTCCCAGTTGTTTTCGATGATGGCCTTGGCGAGTTTGGTATTGAACTCGGCCCCGACCCAGGCGGTCCAGCCGAATTCAATGGTGTCATCAGCGGCATGGGCCGGAGCCGGGGCCGCCAAAGACATGAGCCCGCCCAGCAGCATGGCTGCCGCCGAGAGCCCGACGACGCCGAGCGATTTGCGTGTTTTTCCGAACATGATTGTCACCTCATTTGTCTACAGGCCATGGATGAATGAAACGGCGGCGCGCGGACGTGCCAGTCTGCAGCTGTTGGCGCAAATGGCCGGCCAACTGCCATGCCAATGCCTTGACGGCGCCCGGATTCGCGCATGGCCCGAGCATTCATTGCTGTGCCTCGCCGCTGTACTCGCCGGATGCGATGCCGTCGAGCTTTGCCGCAAGGGCTGCATTGACTGGAGCCATGCATGCCGCCCTGGGCGAGCATGTCGGAAGAAGCGCGCTGGTGCGTTGGTCAACCTATTGTTGTGCATGCAATTCATGCAGGCGGCTCAGCCGCTGACCAACGCGTTCCAGACAACATGCTGGTGCAGAACCTTCTGCCTTGGATACTGCAGGTCTAATTCATTGGATGGCCGCAATGCGGTGGAGTTCCAGCCGACCTGCTGTTTCGTGCACCGCGTGACGCACCCACCATGCATCCCGAAGCGCCCGGTTGCAGTGTCGCGGCGGCCTGCGGCACCCTCGATCTGCCCGCCGGGCCCACAAAAAAAGCCCCGCAGTGCGGGGCTTTGAATAACAGCCGTAGCTGCTTGCTTGTTTGTTGTTCTGTTATTTGCCGAGCCAGTCGTTGATCATGTCCTGGTGATCTTCCTTGAACTGGGCAATTGCCGTGTCGTAATCCTTGTCCTGGGCGATCGACATATACTGCTGCAGCATATCCAGCGGGATATGGTAGTTCTCCAGGAATTCGGCCACTTGCGGATAGTCATCCTTGAAGCCCTGGCGTACGACGACCTCGATGTGCTCTTCATCGCCCAGCGAACCCTTGGGATCGTCCAGGAAGCGCAGGTCATAGCTGCCGAACATCCAGTGCGGCGTCCAGCCGGTGACCACGATCCATTTTTCGTTGTTGATCGCGCGATCCAGGGCAGCGGTCATGGCTGATTCGCTGGCTGAGCGCAGATTGTAGTTCAGGTCATAATCCTCGATGGTCTGCTTCGACAGCCGCATCAGGCCGGCACCGGGGTCGATGCCCTGGATGATGCCATCCAGCTTCTTGCGCACATCGTCGTTGTGCAGATCCTCGATCGAGCCCAGTTGATCCTCGGGCACATAAGCCGGCACGACCCAGCCCAGGCGGGCACCGTCGTACAGCGTGCCGAGGCTTTCCACCTTGTCCTGATAGCGCTCCCAATAGTCGGCGTGCGTCTCCGGCAGCCAGGCCATCATCATGCCGTCGATATCGCCGTTGGCGACACCTTCGAACTGCAGCGCGATGGCAGCCATGCTGAGTTCGACGTTGTAGTCAAAATTCTCCTCGATGATGTCGCGGGCGAGCTTGGTGACGAATTCAGCGTCGGCCCAGGAGGTCCAGCCGAACTCGATGGTGTCGTCTGCGGCGCTGGCCGGAATGGCAGCGCCCACGGCAAGTGCAGCCGAGAGCCCGACGACGCCGAGCGATTTGCGAACTTGTTTGAACATGTTATTAATTACCTCGCTTTTTATATGTAGCAACTACAATAGGATAAAACAACGGCGTTCGCCACAGCGTGGCCTCACGCCTCTTTACTTTCCGGCTTGTCTGTCTGGCCGGAAAACAACTGCTTGAGCCGGTCCAGCGGTGTCGTCTGGCTGCGCGTGCTGAAGCCGAAGCTCTGCGTGATGCGGTCCAGCAGAATGGCCAGGATGACAACACCAAGACCACCCTCGAAGCCGAGACCAACGTTGAGGCGCTGAATACCGGTCAGCACCGTGTCGCCAAGACCACCGGCGCCGATCATCGAGGCGATGACCACCATCGACAGCGACAGCATGATGGTCTGGTTGATGCCAGCCATGATCGACGGCATCGCCAGTGGCAACTGTACCTTGTACAGCAGCTGCAGCGGGTTGCAGCCGAATGCCAGGCCGGCTTCGACATTCTCCTCGTTCACCTGGCGAATGCCCAGGTTCATCAGGCGCACCGCCGGCGGCATGGAGAAAATGACCGTGGCAATGGCGCCGGGCACGGCGCCGAGGCCAAAGAACATGGCTGCCGGAATGAGATAGACGAATGCCGGCAGCGTCTGCATGAAGTCCAGGATTGGGCGCACGATGGCCGCCACGATGTTGCTCTTGGCCATGGCCACACCGAGTGGCAGGCCGATGCCCAGGGTGACGACGGTCGAGCCGATCACCAGCGCCAGGGTATCCATGGTCTCCGGCCACAGGTTCATGTCCATGACAATCAGGAAGCTGATGATGACGAACAGCGTGAATTGCCAGCCGACCCGCCAGATCGCCAGGATGGCGAGCACCAGGAAGACCAGCCACACCGGCAGCCAGTTGAGGAAAAGGGTCAGATAGCCGACAACGAAATTGATGACTGCCGCGATGGCTTGGAACAGCGGGTCGAAGTTGTTGCGCAGGAAATCGACGATGGTGCTGGCGATGGCGCCGACATCGAAAAAGGGGATGACGTCTTGTCTCATGATGCGGCCTCTTCGAGCTGTTCGTCGCCACTTTCGGAAAGTTCTTCGCTGCGATTGAGTGTTTTCAGCAGCGCGGATTTGGAAATGGTGCCCAGGTATTCGCCACTGTCATCGTCAATCACGGGCACCGGTCCGGAGCTGTCGGCAACAAAGGTCATGACTTCGGTCAGCGGCATGCTGCCGTTGACCGGCTTGATGGCATCGACAAAAGCCTTGTCGATGCCGTTCTTGTCGTCCGCACCCTGGCGCTTGATGCAGGCATGCAGGGAATCGGTCGTGACCGCGCCCAGGTACTTGCCGCTGCGATCATGCACCACCGCATAATCCTCGTGATGCTCCTCCAGGCGGTTCAATGCCGCGCGCAGGCTGACACCAGTGCGCTCGATGACCGTGATCTCGCGCTTCTTGGCGATGTCGCGGGCATGGAACACGCGCGACACGTCCACGCCGTGGAAGAACGAGCGCACGTAGTCATTGGCCGGCGACAGCACGATTTCCTCCGGCGTGCCGATCTGCACCACCACGCCGCCTTCCATGATCGCGATGCGATCGCCGACGCGCATGGCCTCGTCCAGGTCGTGGGTAATGAAGATGACGGTACGCGCCCGTTCGGCCTGCAACCGCAGCAGCTCGTCTTGCATTTCCGTGCGAATCAGCGGATCCAGCGCGGAGTAGGCCTCGTCCATGAGCAGGACATCGGGGTCGACGGCCAGCGCCCGTGCCAGGCCGACACGCTGCTTCATGCCGCCGGACAACTCGTCCGGATAGCTGTTGGCGTTGGCCTTCAGGCCGACGGCATCGAGCGCACTCAAGGCGCGTTGCTCGCGTTCGCTCTTGTCCATGCCGGCCACGTTCAGGCCGAACGCGGCATTCTCCAGCACCGTCTGGTGCGGCATGAGGGCAAACGACTGGAACACCATGCTGATGTCGCGCCGGCGCGTTTCCACCAGCTGCTTGCGCCCCATCTGGGTAATGTCCTTGTCGTTGATGATGACCCTGCCGCTGGTCGGCTCGATCAAGCGGTTGAGCATGCGCACCAGGGTCGATTTGCCCGAGCCGGACAAGCCCATGACGACGAATGTCTCGCTCTCCTGCACCTCGAAGGTGGCATCGGCAACACCTACGGTCATGCCCGTGGCTTCGAAGATCTCGGCTTTGCCCTGACCTTCGTGCACCCGGCGCATGGCCTCCTTTGGATTTGATCCGAAAACCTTGTACAGGTTTTCTACTGCAAGTTTAGTGGCCAAATCGCTCCCCGCACTTGTTCAGTTGTGATTAATATGCCGCTACATGTTTCCTCAAGTCGAGGGCTCATGTCAAAGGCTTCGGGCGTAAATCAAGGGTTATTGTTATATGTCAGCGACGGGCTGTTGCCTATTCACGACAGACCGTGCTTAGTCATTATAAATACAGATGAATTTTACCTGGTGGCACGCAAGCGCTTGTATACGCTGGCTGTGGCCTGCAGTCTGCGATCAGTGCATGCGCCACGCGCATCGTTCATTTTGCGACGCGCCCGAGCAGATAGAACTCGTCATTCGGGCGCATGTCGGTCAAATTGGCCATGCGATTGGAGAGGCTGAAGAAGGCACTGATTGCGCCAATATCCCAGATGTCCTCGTCCGAAAAGCCAGCCTCATGCAACGGCTGCATGTCCGCCTGCGTGATTTCATGGGCGCGCTGCGATACCTTGACGGCGAAATCCAGCATCAACTTCTGACGCGCGCCGATGTCCGCCTTGCGATAATTGGTGGCGATCTGATCGGCAATCAGCGGATCCTTCTGCCGGATGCGCAGGATGGCGCCATGCGCGACCACGCAGTACTGGCACTGGTTGATGCCCGACGTGGCGACCACGATCATTTCCCGCTCGGCCTTGCTCAAGCCGCTGTCTTTTTCCATCAACGCATCGTGATAGGCAAAAAACGCGCGGAATTCGTCCGGCCGGTGCGCCAGCACCAGGAACACGTTGGGCACGAAGCCGGACTTCTCCTGCACCGCCAGGATGCGCGCGCGGATGTCCGCGGGCAGAGCGTCGAGTTCCGGCACCGGAAAGCGGCTGATGGGCTTGTCGGTCATTGTCATTCCTTGCATGGTGTTTCTCCATCCGGCAACTGTACTGGCTACAGCATTTGCTGCAGCAGCGCCAGGTCCATGTTGCCGCCGGAGACGATCGCCACCGCGGTTTCGCCCGCGGCCAGCGACACGCGCCCGGCCAGCAGCGCGGCGACGGCAATGGCGCCGCCAGGCTCGGCATACAGGCGCCCGCGCGTCATTGTGGCGCGGGTGCCGTCGATGATGGTTGCCTCGTCGAGTGTGATCAGCTCATCCACCACCTGCTGCGAGAGCGCGTGCGTCCAGATGCCGGCGCGATTCGCACCCAGGCTGGCGGCAATGGAATGCGGCGCCTGCAGGGTGACCGGTTCACCGGCATCCCAACTGGCGCGCAGCGTCGGCGCGCCGGCGGGTTCCACGCCGACGAGGCGCAGCTGCGGCTGCGCCTGCTTGAGCGCCAGCCCCAGCCCGGAAATCAGGCCGCCGCCGCCGACCGGGCACACCACCACATCGGGCACGCGCGGGCATTGCTGCAGCAACTCCAGGCCGATGCTGCCCTGGCCGGCGATGATGCGCGGTTCGTCATAGGGCGGCACCAGGGTGAGGCCCGACTCCGCCAGTTCATAAGCCGCGGCCCAGGCGCCGTTGATGTCGCCGATGAGACGCACCTCGGCGCCATAGTCGCGCGCGGCCTGCGCCTTCAGCGGGCTGGCATCGGCCGGCATGATCACGGTGACCGGCACCTGGCGCGCCCGTGCCGCCCAGGCCAGGCCGGTGGCATGATTGCCGGCCGAGACGGTCACCAGCCCGGCGGCCAGCTCCTCGGCCGTGGCGTTGGCAATCCAGTTCAGCGCGCCGCGCGGCTTGAACGAGCCGGTGACCTGCAGCGACTCGCATTTCAAATACAGCGACCCGGCCAGGCTGGCGCCGAGCTCGGTTGCTGGAAGCAGCGGCGTCGGCGCCAGCTGCGCCGCGATGATGGCGCCGGCGGCTTCGATGTCGGCGTAAACGGGTGTGCGATCAGGTGCTTGCATGGCTAACGAATGGTAATGCCGCGCGGCACCTGGGTCAGGCGCTCGCAGCCGTTGTCGGTGACGATGACGGTATCGGACAAGAACGCATCGCCCTTGGCGCTGCCCAGCAGCCAGGACATCAGGTGCAGCACCATGCCCGCCTGCAGCTGCAGCTCGGAATAGGGGCGCAGGCCGACCGGCACACCACTGCCCGACCAGCTTGGCGGATAGCCAATGCCGGTGGAATAGCCGCAATGGTGGCGGTGGTAGTCCAGCCCGGCCGCGGCCACGACCTGGTGCCAGGCGGCATACACATCACCGGCCATCACACCGGGACGAATCGTGTCC
>DATGUT010000319.1:0-7550 GCA_035301185.1 Salinisphaeraceae bacterium | reverse complement strand
CCCGAAGGGTTGCGCCCAAAATCGCGCCATCCTGTGTTGCGTGGCTTGGTCGTAGGAGTGCTACGACCGGCGCCACGCGCCTTGTCTGGCACAATTTTGGGCAGCAACGCGACGCCGCGGTGATTGTGAACACGCCCTAGGGAAAAACATAGGTGCGCCGCGTGACACGTCAGCTGCTGGCGATCACGATAGCGCCATGGAGCTCTCAACAGGACATCGGGCAGGCCGGCACCCGAGCCGGGGCTCAGCAGCGGCCATGGGCACCACCGAGCAGGATAGCTGATGTTCTCCAGATTCTTCATCGACCGGCCAATCTTTTCGGTGGTTATCGCGATTGTCATCGTGCTGGGCGGCATCATGGCCGCGCTGGGCTTGCCAGTACAGCAATTTCCGGACGTGACACCACCCACCGTGCGAGTCAGCGCAGTTTACCCCGGTGCCAGTGCCGAAGACGTGGCCGAGGCAGTTGCCGCGCCGCTGGAGCAGGCAATCAATGGCGTCGACAACATGCTCTACATGACTTCCACCACTTCGGATGCCGGCACCCTGAGCATCAATGTCGCCTTCGAAATCGGCACCGATCCGGATCAAGCTGCCATTAATGTCAACAACCGCGTACAGGGCGCCATCTCGAAACTGCCGGCGAGCGTCCGGCGCCAGGGCGTCACGGTCGAGGCGCGCTCCTCGTCCATACTTCTGGTCGGCGTCATGTACGCGCCCAGTGGCCGCTACGACAAGATTTTCATCAGCAATTATGCATTGGTGAATGTGCTCGATTCGCTCAAGCGCATCGAGGGTGTTGGCTCGGCGCAGCTGTTCGGCTCGCAGGATTACTCCATGCGCATCTGGCTCAATCCGCAGAAGCTGGCCAGCTACGGGTTGACGACCGCCGATGTGGCAGCTGCGATCGAAGCCCAGAATGCCCAGTTTGCAGCCGGTAACTTCGGTGCGGAACCATCCCCCGGGACACAGCCGACCTTTACCTACAAGGCCACGACGACCGGGCGTTTCTCGACTCCCGAGCAGTTCGCAGACATCACGTTGCGCAGCGATGCGGACGACGGCATCCTGCGCCTGGGCGAAGTGGCGCGCATCGAGATCGGCGCCCAAAGCTACAGCATCGATGGCACATACAACGGCCAGGCCGCGGTGCCATTTGCGGTGTATCTATCACCCGGCGCCAACGCGCTGCAGGTGGCTCAAGGGGTCAAAAGCACGATGGCGCGCCTGTCGGATGGTTTCCCCGACGGGCTGACATACGCCATTCCCTTTGATACGACCGTCTTCGTGCAGACCTCGATCGAATCCGTGATCCACACCCTGATCGAGGCAATGGTTCTGGTCGTCCTGCTGGTTTTCCTGTTTCTGCAGAACTTCCGCGCGACGATCATCCCGTTGCTGGCGATCCCGGTTTCGGTCATCGGCACCTTCCTGGGGCTTTGGCTGCTCGGCTTCTCGATCAACCTGCTGACATTATTTGGCTTGATCCTGGCCATCGGCATCGTGGTCGATGACGCGATCATCGTGATCGAGAACGTCGAACGCATCATGACCGAAGAAGGCAAGGCGCCGCGCGTGGCCACGATTCAGGCCATGCGCGAGGTGGGCGGGCCGGTGGTGGCCGTGGTGCTGGTGCTGGCTGCCGTATTCGTACCCGTCGGTTTTCTGGGCGGCCTGTCCGGCCAGCTGTACAGCCAGTTCGCACTGACCATTGCCGTGGCGGTGGCGATTTCCGGGCTTACGGCACTGACACTGACCCCCGCACTGTGCGCTGCATTTCTGCAACCGAGCAAAGAACCGGCCTGGCCGTTTCGCAAATTCAATGCGGGTTTTGCCAAGCTGACCCGCGGCTATGTTCGCGTCACGGACATCCTGCTGCGCCGCATCGTACTGGGACTCGCCCTGTTCGGCATACTGGTTGCCGCCACCTGGGGCTTGTCCACCCAGGTGGCCAGCACCCTCGTGCCCGAGGAAGACAAGGGTGTTGCTTTTGCCACCATAGCACTACCGCCGGCATCGGCCCTGGAGCAGACCAATGAAATACGGGATGCATTCACGCAGCGCGCGCTGGCGAGCATGCCGGCCATTGACAACATCACCGCTTTTTCCGGCTTTGACTTTCTTGCCGGCGCCCTGCAGACAAACTCCGCGGTTGCATTCATTTCGCTGAAGCCATGGGGCAAGCGTGATACCAGCTCGTTCGCTGTGGTGCGCAAGTTGCTGGGGCTGGGCAGCACCATCTCCCAGGCGCAGATTCTGGCATTCAACCCGCCACCGATCATGGGCCTGTCCACGACCGGCGGTTTCACCGGCTTCATCCAGAGCCTGCGCGGTGTGGATTACGACGTCTTGCACCAGCACGTTCAGGAAGTCCTTGCAGCCGCCAACCAACGGCCGGCGCTGCAGCAGGTTCGCACCACCCTGGTCACCGACGTGCCGCGCTATTTCATCGATGTCAACCGCGACAAGGCGTTGGAGCTGGGCGTATCGCTGCCGGAGCTGTTTGCCACGCTGCAGGCCACGTTCGGCTCGTTCTATGTGAACGACTTCACCCTGCTGGGGCGCAATTTCCAGGTACAGTTGCAATCGCAATATCGCTTTCGCGCCAAGCCGGAGGATTTGCGCCATGTTTATGTGCGCTCGCACTCGACGGGCGACATGATCCCGGTCTCGTCACTGGTTGATAGCGAGCGGCGAACCGGCGCCTCGGTCGTGCAGCGCTTCAATGTGTTTCCCGCAGCCAAGATCATGGGCGTGCCGGCACCGGGCTTCAGTTCCGGCGAAGCCATTGCAGCCATGGAGGATGTCGTTGCCAACGTGCTGGGGCAGGATTACAACCTGGCCTGGACCGGCACGGCATATTTCGAAAAGCGGGCTGGGGCCAAGGCCATGCTGGCCATAGGCTTCGGCATGGTGATGGTGCTGCTGGTGCTGGCTGCCCTGTACGAACGCATCACCTTGCCGCTGAGCGTGCTATCAGCGGTGCCATTCGCGTTGTTTGGCGGTTTTCTCGCAGTCTGGCTGCGCGGCATCGAACAAAGCATTTATTTCCAGGTTGGTGTGTTGGTATTGATTGGCCTGGCGGCCAAGAATGCCATCCTGATCGTTGAGTTCGCGGTGCTCGAGCGCGAACAGGGCAAATCGCATCGCGAGGCCGCCTTGAATGCGGTACGGCTGCGCTTCCGGCCGATCATCATGACTTCGTTGGCGTTCATTCTCGGGGTCACGCCATTGGCGCTTGCCTCGGGTGCCAGTGCCGCATCCCAGCATGCCATCGGCACAGTCGTCATTGGCGGCATGCTGGCCGCAACCTTCCTGGCAACGCTGTTCGTGCCACTGTTCTATGAAATCATCGAAAAAGCCAGTGACCGGGTAACCGGGCGCGACCGCAGAAGTGATGCCGGCAAAGCATCTGCCAGCGGAGGTCCCTCCAGTGACACCGGCGAGGACCACTATCACGGCTGATGCGGAGCGGCGCTTGCCTGCCCCGCACAGCCGGATTACGTATTCAACACCACGCCGCCGTTGACGTGCAGCGTCTGGCCGCTCATGTAGGATGACTGGTTGCTGGCCAGATAGACATAGGCCGGGCCGACCTCGCTGGGCTGGCCTGCGCGCCCGAGCGGCACGTTGCCGCCGAATTGCTCGACCTTTTCCTGCGGGAAGCTGGCGGGAATCAACGGCGTCCAGATCGGCCCCGGCGCTACCGCGTTGACGCGGATGCCCTGCTCCGCCAGCGACAATGCCAGCGAACGCACCAGGCCCTGGATCGCGCCTTTGGTGGCGGTGTAGTCGATCAGCGTATCGTTGCCCTTGAAAGCGTTCACCGACGAGGTGGCAATGATCGTATCGCCTGCCTGCATGTGCGGCAAAGCGGCCTTGCACATGTAGAAGTGACTGAAGATGTTGGTCTGGAACGTGCGCAGCAGCTGTGCGTCGTCGATGGCGGTAATATCACGCCAGTCATGCTGTTCGCCGGCATTGTTCACCAGAATGTTGATATGGCCGAGCTTGTGCAGGGCCTCGTCAACGACCTGGCGACAAAAGGCCGGCTCGGCGACGTCGCCCTTGTGCAGCAGGCAGCGCCGGCCGCGCTGCTCGACCAGCCGGCGCGTCTCCGCGGCGTCCTGGTCTTCGTCGAGATAGACCAGCGCGACGTCCGCGCCTTCTGCCGCAAAATGCACCGCCACGGCGCGGCCGATGCCGCTGTCGCCGCCGGTGATGACGGCCACCTTGCCGTCGAGCTTGCCGGTGCCCTGATAATCGGCACGAATATACTCGGGTTCCGGCTGCATCGCGTGCTCGTCGCCCGGCTGTCCGGCCTGACTCTGGGGTGGAAATTCGCGCTCCGCCATGCCTTGTTCCTGCGTTGTCTCTCGTCTCATGCCACTGAGCCAACGTAATCCCGCACTGTGGCGGCGACAATACGTAGTTATGCAGAGATAGGCTGGGGAAAACCCGTCTGTCCCGCCGCGAGCGGCCGGCGCCGTCTCTTCAACCCGGGTTCCGTGCCTTGATGTTGCGCATGCGCATACGCTCTGCGGGCGCGGCTGGCAGTTGGGTGACGTCGACCTGCAGGTTCTGCCACGGCACGTCGTAGCTCATCGCGGTGGTGAGCATGCGCACGGCGACATCCATCAGCACGCGCGTGACAGCCTCGCCCGGGCAGCGATGGCCGACGTGGACATTGCCACCACCCTGGGGGATGAAATTCCAGGCATTGCCGTCGCTGCCAATGAAACGCTCCGGGCGGAATGCCTGGGGCTCGTGCCAGATGCGGGCATCGTGGTTGGTGCCGTACAAATCCAGCAGCACCCAATCACCCTGCTTGAATTCATGGCCACGCCACTCGAAGGGAGTGAGCACGCGGCCGCCGATGAACGGGAAAAACGGATAAAAGCGACGCACTTCCTGGACAAAGCGATGGCGCGCGTGCTCGCCGCCGAATTGCAGCTGTGCCCGGGCCTGCGGGTATTCGTGCAACGCCAGCGCGCAGTAGGTGACGAAGCGGGCGACGGCAACAATCGGGCGCAGAATGTTGATCAGCTCCACTGCCGCAGTTTCCAGCGCCAGCAACTCGTCGTCCAGGTCGCGATGTTCGGCAATGACGGCGGCCGGGGCGCCAGCCTCGGGCTGCAATTCGCCGTCGCGAATCTGCTGGATGACATCTTGCATCCAGCGCTCGGTTTGCCGGCGCAACCAGAGACCGCGTGCCGCCTGCGCCCCAAACGAGCCCGCGCCATCGAGCATGGCGCCAAACTCGCGCGTGCGCAGCCGCGCCTCGCTGGCGGACAGCGGCACGTCCGCCCAGGCGCAGGCGCTGCGGCACAGCAACTCGCGGGCAGCGTCGAGCAGCACGATCTCGTCTTCGTTCTGCCAGCGTGCAAGCGCCGCATGCCATTGCGCCTCGGCCGCCTGCGCCAGGCGCTGCATCTGCCCTTCGTTCATCAACTCCATGAACATGCGCTTGCGCTGCCGGTGCGCGTCGCCGTCCAGCGTCTGCACGCTGTCCTGATCCTGCAACAGGCGCTGAGTCGTCGGTGGCATGGCCCCGCGCCGGGTAAAGCGCCCCGGCTCGTAGAACATGCGCGCAGCTTCCTCGCCGCGCACGCAATAGGCAGTGCCCAGCAGCAGGCGCGTGCTGAAAATATCCGAATCGTAGCGTTCGCAGCGACGCGCGATGAAGGTATAGCCTTCCTGCAACAAGGCCCGTGTGTTGTCCACCCCGGGATCGTGCGGTATTTCACTCATGTTCATCGGAGGCGAAAATCTTCAGGTCTGCGCCTCGGTTTCGGCTTCCCATTCGAGCGCCGCCACGTCGCGGCCCACGGTGGCGACGGCCAGGGTCGTACCGTTCTTTTTGTAGCGCACCAGGCAATCGCCGGCGGCCACATCGCCTTCGACCTCGGTTTCGTCCCAATCCTCGACGTGGCCCATGTAGCGGATCTTGACGTCGAAATGACCGCTCCAGAAAAACGGCACGTCTTTGAAGGGCCGCTGCTCGCCCAGCAGGTTGCGGGCGGCGGCCTGGCCATGGCGACCGGCCAGCACCCAGTGCTCGACCCGCAGCCGTTGGCCGGTCGTGGCATCGGGCCAGTTGGCGATGTCGCCGGCAGCATAAATGCCTTCGGCGCTGGTTTGCAGGTATTCATCGACCAGCACGCCATTGTCCACGTCCAACCCCGCCTGCTCGGCCAGCGCCACCCGCGGCTTGACGCCGACCCCCAGCACGACCAGGTCGGCGGCAATCCCTTTGCCGTTATCCAAAGTCACCTTGTCTTCATCAATCTGATCGAGCGAGGTTTCAGTGTGGAAGATCACGCCTTGTTTCTCGTGATCGCTGCGCACCAGATCACTGAGCTCCTCGCCCAGCACCTTGCCAAGTGGATGCGAATCGAGCGTCACCACATGCACTTGCAGGCCGCGCTTGGTCAGCGAGGCGGCCACTTCGAGGCCGATGAAACCGGAACCCAGCACCACGGCGCTGCGCGCCTGTTGTGCCCGCTCGATGATGCGATCACTGTCGGCTGGTGTGCGCAGCGTGAAGACATGGGCCTTGTCGGCGCCGGTAATCGGCGGCCGGTTGGGCTCTGAGCCGGTGGCCAGCAGCAGTCGGTCGTAGTCCCAGCTGTTGCCGTTCTGATCGGTCACACGCCGTTCGTCAGGATCGATTTCCCGAACCTCGGTATCGAGATGCAGCTGGATGTTGCGCTCGCGGTAGAACGATTCATCGTACAGCGGCACCGCGTCAGGACCGGCCGCACCGGCCAGATAGCCCTTGGACAGGCTGGGGCGATCGCACGGTGTCTCGGCGGCGGCGCTGAGCATGGTCAGCTCGCCGACGTAGCCGCGGCGGCGCAGCATTTCGGCGCAGGCGAAGCCGGCCCCGCCACCGCCGATGATGACGATTTTCTGCGGTTGATCCTTGGCTTGGACCGGTGTGTTCTCGGATTGGGTTGAAGCCTTGGCGCGCACGAACACGCGCTCGCCATCGCGCTCGACCTGCCAGCAGGACACGGCATCATAGGCCGGCGCACCAATCGCCTCGCCGCTGCGCAGAGAGAAACGGGCATGATGCCAGGGGCAGCGCACCATCTCGCCATCGACCAGGCCGGTATCCAGCGGCGCGCCGTAATGGGTGCAGGTGGCGCCGATGGCAAAGAACTCGTCGCCAACGCGGGCCAGCAGCACAGGCTCGCCGTCCACCTGCCCGCGCAGCATGTTGTTGTCGCCAAAATCCTGCAGGGAGACGCCCTGTCTCAGATCCGGTTCCTTTGCATCATCTGCTGCCATGAGTATTCTCCGTTGCGACCTGAAACCTTTCCTGGAGTCCTCCAGATCATAGCCATGTAACCACAAGCCGGCAGGGCCAGTAAGGGCTGGCTCGGGTATTCCCTATAAGCCGTCTTGCGACAGGGTTCGTGGCGCTGGCCGAGGCGCGCAGTTCAAACCGGCCGAAGCGAGCCGGCCGCCTGCACGACGCTGCGCGCGAAGGCGGCGGCGCGCTCGAGCGAGGCGCATGCCACCGGCCACCAGGGCGCCCAGAGCTG
>DATGUT010000318.1:0-7225 GCA_035301185.1 Salinisphaeraceae bacterium | reverse complement strand
CATGACCGGCCACATGCTGGGCGCGGCCGGCGCCACCTGATCGCGCAGTGCGAGAATGCAGAAAATCGCTTCCGCGGCGCCGGCCGCGCCCAGCATGTGGCCGGTCATGGATTTGGTGGAACTGACCGCCACCTTGTCGGCGGCAGCGCCGAGCAGCGTTTCAATGGCCTGGCTTTCGGCCACGTCACCGATCGGTGTCGAGGTGCCATGGGCATTGATGTAACTGATTTCGCTGCCGTCGAGGCCGGCGTCCTCGAGTGCATGGCGCATGCAGCGCAGGGCACCGTCGCCGCCCGCGGCCGGCTGCGTGATGTGGAAAGCATCGCCGCTCATGCCAAAGCCGATGATTTCGGCATAAATGTTGGCACCGCGGGCGCGCGCCTGCTCGTATTCCTCCAGCACCAGCACGCCGGCACCATCAGACAGGACGAAGCCGTCGCGATCGACGTCCCAGGGACGGCTCGCCGCCTGCGGATCGTCATTGCGGGTAGACAAGGCCCGCGCCGCACAAAAACCGGCCAGACCAATTGGATTGACGGCCATTTCGCTGCCGCCGGCCAGCATGGCGTCGGCATCGCCGGCAGCAATCAGGCGCGCAGCCAGGCCGATGTTGTGCGCGCCCGTGGTGCAGGCCGAGACAGCGGCGATATTGGGTCCATGCAACTTGTACTGGATGGAAATCTGGCCAGCAGCCATGTTGGCGATACTGCTGGGAATGAAGAACGGCGACACCTTCTTCGGCCGGTTGCCGTGCTGATGGAAATTGACGCAGGTGTTGTGAATGGTGCCGATACCGCCGATGCCGGAACTGACTGCGACGCCAATGCGATCATTGAGTTCGTCGTCCAGCGGCAGGTCGCTGTCGGTCAACGCCTCCTTCGAAGCGGCGACGGCATAGTGCACGAACGGGTCGTACCGACGCGCCTCCTTGCGCGCCATGTACTGGCTGACGTCAAACCCCCGGATCGGGCCACCGAAGCATGTCGGGTATTCGGACACATCGAATTCCTCGATGGGCACGATGCCGCTCTGCCCGGCACAAATGCCCGCCCACGAGGACGCGACGTCCAACCCCATGGGCGAAATCAAGCCCAGTCCGGTGACTACTACGCGGCGCTGTCTCATGATCACCCCCTGTGCAAGGAAGAAGTGTCGGCAGGCGCCGGCCGGCCATCAAGGCCGGCGGCGGGCAGCGCCGACAGCCTGTGCTCAGCCTTCGGCATTGGTCTTGATGTAATTGACCGCGTCCTTGACCTTGATGATCTTCTCGGCTTCCTCGTCGGGAATATCGATTTCGAACTCTTCTTCCAGCGCCATCACCAGTTCCACGGTGTCCAGCGAGTCAGCACCCAGATCATCGACGAAAGAAGCCTCGGCCGTGACCTGGTCTTCGCTGACGCTGAGTTGCTCGGCAATAATCTTCTGTACTCGATCCTGTATGTTGCTCATCGGTTTCTCTCCTGTGAAATGTATGTGCAGGATGCGCACATACGGACTATAAGACTAAAAATTGCGCGCCATTCTAGGGAAAATTTCGCCTGGTCGCCACAATTGTTCCAGGCAATGCGACTCGGACAGGGTCATGGCTTCACCCCCCCATATGCAATCCGCCGTTCACGTTCAGGGTTTCACCGGTGATGTAGCCGGCGGCCGGGGAGACGAGAAAAGCGACTGCGGCAGCCACATCGGCAACCGTGCCAAGGCGCTGCAGGGGAATCTGTTCGAGCATGGCCGCACGGCTCTGCTCGTCGAGCTGGTCGGTCATGTCGGTGGCGATGAAGCCGGGAGCGATGGCGTTGACCGTGATCTGGCGCGAGCCGACTTCGCGCGCCAGCGAGCGGGTGAAGCCAATCAGCGCGGCCTTGGTGGCGGCATAGTTGGTTTGCCCGGCATTGCCCATTTGCGCGATCACCGAGGTGATGTTGATGATGCGCCCGCCGCGCGCCTTCATCATGCCCCGCAGTGCGGCCTTGGAGACGCGATAGGCGCCGTTGAGGTTGGCATCGACGACCGCACCCCAATCGTCCTCGCCGAGGCGCAGCAGCAGATTGTCGCGGGTAATGCCGGCATTGTTGACGACAATGGTTGGCGCGCCATACTCCTTGGTGATTGCCTTGAGCAGCGCCGCGACTGCGGCGCCGTCGGTGACATCGAGCCTGCGCCCTGCCCCCGGGCTTGCGGCACTTGCCAGGCGCTTGCCGATGGCATCAGCGCCTGCGTCGCTGGTGGCAGTGCCAATGACCTGGGCGCCCAGGTCGGCAAGCAGATCGGCGATCGCAGCGCCAATCCCGCGTGACGCGCCAGTAACCAGCGCAACCTGACCGGACAAACTGTCGGTAGCCATTTGTTGTTCCCTGTGTGCGGTTGTCTGCAGCGCTATTCTACACGGCTGCCGTGGCGACGAGTGCGGCATGCATGCCATCGGCATCCTTGAGGGCGATGGTCTGCAGCTGCCTGTCGATGCGCTTGTTGAGACCAGTCAAAACCCTGCCGGGGCCACATTCGAGCATCAACTCATGACCTTCCGCAATCATGGCGCGCACGCTGTCGGTCCAGTGGACCGGGCTTTCCAGTTGCGCCACCAGCGCCTTGCGAATGCCTTCGACCGAAGCGCGCGGATGAGCATCGACATTGTGCAGCAGCGGTATGCGCGGCTCGCGCAGGGGGATTTCGCTGAGATGCGCAGACAGCCGCTCGGCGGCCGGGCGCATCAACGCACAATGCGATGGCACGCTGACCGCCAGCATCTTGGCCATGCGTGCGCCGGCTTCCTTGGCGCGTTCGCAAGCGGCCGTGACGGCATCGGCATGCCCGGCCACGACCACTTGCCCCGGCGCATTGAAATTGGCGGCGGAGACGAGATGATCGTCGCCGCTGCTGACGCTCGTGCAGACCTCGCCGACGGCATCATCATCCAGGCCGATGATCGCCGCCATCGCACCTGCGTCCGGCTGCACCGCGGCCTGCATGGCCTGCCCGCGCACGCGGGTGAGGCGCAGGGCATCGGCAAAATCGAGTGCATCCGCAGCCACCAGCGCAGTGTATTCGCCCAGGCTGTGGCCAGCCAGCATGGCGGGATCAGCACCGCCGCGCGCCTTCCAGGTGCGCCAGACAGCCACCCCGGCCGCGACCAGGGCAGGCTGAGTGTATTCCGTCTGGTCGAGCAGCCCCTCGGGGTCGTTGGCGACCAATTCGGCCATGTCGTAGCCGAGCACGTCGCTCGCTTCGGACCAGGTGGCCGTGATGGGCGGGTCGGTTTCGCCCAATTCGCGCAGCATGCCGACGGACTGGGAACCCTGACCCGGGAATAACATGGTGAATCCCGACATGGTGTAAAGATGTGCAGATGATTGGCGCATGATACCCGCCGCACGCGTCCTTGGCCATAGAAAAATGGCCTTTGCTAGACTACATGCCCTCCAGCAACAGGATGAAAAGCAGTGGTTAGACCCGAACTTACCGTCGCCGCAGTCATTGAACAGGACGGCCGCTACCTGATGATCGAGGAATATGTCTCGGGCCAGCGGGTGCTCAACCAGCCGGCGGGGCACGTCGAGCCGGGGGAAACCATCCTTGATGCGGTAGTGCGCGAAACCTGGGAGGAAGCCGCCTGGCAGGTTACACCCGAGGCCCTGCTCGGCGTATACTATTGGCCCGAAACATCGCGCGGGGACTGCATCCTGCGCTGCGCCTTCAGCGCCCGAGCCGAGCGCCACGACGCGGAGCAGCCGTTGGATGACACCATCATCACAACGCACTGGCTCACCCGGGAAGAACTGCACGGTCGGCGCGAGCAGCTGCGCAGCCCGCTGGTACTGGCCGCGATCGACGCCCTGCGCGCCGGAGTACGCTTGCCCCTGTCGACCATTCAGCACATGCCGCATGCCTGATTTCCAAACCACTCCGCAAAGCCCTGCCACGCAACGCGTCATCGTCGGCATGTCTGGCGGCGTGGACTCGTCGGTGGCCGCCCTGCGCCTGGTGCAGGCCGGCTACGAGGTCGAAGGCCTGTTCATGTTCAACTGGAGCGAGGACGAAACCGGGCGCTGCCAGGCGGCCGCCGATTGCGCTGATGCCGCCGCGGTGTGCGCCGCGCTTGGCATTCCCCTGCATCGCGCCGATTTTTCGCGCCAATACAAGGCGCGCGTGTTTCGTTATTTTCTTGACGGCTATGCCGCCGGACGCACACCGAATCCCGACATTCTGTGCAATCGGGAGATCAAGTTCGACGTGTTCCTGCACTACGCCGAGCGCCTGGGCGCGGACTGGATTGCCACCGGGCATTACGCGCGCATCGAGCACACGGACGCGGGGCCGCGGCTGCTGCGCGGCGTCGACGCCGGCAAGGATCAGTCCTATTTCCTGGCCGCGGTGCCGGCTGCGGCGCTGGCGCGCACGCTGTTTCCGCTGGGCGAGTTGCAGAAATCAGCCGTACGCAACATCGCCCGCGAGCACGGGTTCGGCATTCACGACAAGCCCGACAGCACCGGCGTGTGCTTTATCGGCGAGCGTGATTTCGAAGGTTTTCTGCGCCGCTACATCGCCGGCAGCACCGGGCCGATCCGGGTCAGCGACGGCCCCTTGGCGGGGCAGACCATCGCCCAGCACAATGGCCTCGTTTATTACACCATCGGCCAACGCAAGGGCCTCGGCCTCGGCGGCGTGCACGGCGCGGCAGACGCGCCCTGGTTCGTGGCCGCCAAGGATGTTGCCGCCAACACGCTGTGGGTGACGCAGGACAGCGCCCATCCAGCGCTCGTGCAAACCCGGCTGCAGACGCTGGCACCGCAATGGATTGGCACTGCGCCCGCCCTGCCGCTGCGCTGCCGCGCGCAGGTGCGCTATCGCCAGCGCACCATTGCCTGTGAGGTCGCACTTGGCACGGATGGCGGCCTGGCCGTGCAGTTCGACGCGCCACCGCGGGCCATTGCCGCCGGCCAGTATGTCGTTTTCTACCACGGTGACATCTGCCTTGGCGGCGCCGAGATCAGCGCTGCCGACACACCCGCCATGCCGCAGGCGCTGTCGGCATGAGCAACAGCATGCGGGATCGGGCGCTGGCGCTGGCCGGCGTGGCTCAGTTCGCGCTGTATGCGCATGAATTGGGCAGCGCAGGCCGGGATTTGCGCCCGCGCATGGAGGTTGCCCGCCATGCCATTTTCTGCACCGAGCCGGATACGGTTATGGATGTGTACGGCAACCTGTCGGCGCTCGGCGACGGCATTGCCTACCTCAAGAAGCAGCTCGCGGGGCGCAGCGCCAATGCCGAAGCGGCACTGGTGGCGCGCTACATGGGCCAGCTGTTGCGGCTGGCACGGCGTCTGCGCCGCGATGACACGGCAAGCAATCAGCTGCGCGGCGCCATCGACCGCGCGCGGCTGGCTGAAAGCGCCGATACTGAAGACATTCTGGCGACTGCGTATCAGCACGTGATCAGCCCGATGAAGCCGCGCATCATGCTGCGCGGTCATCCCAGCTACCTGGAAAACCCGGCCATTCAGGCACGCGTGCGCACGCAGTTGCTGGCCGCCATCCGCTGCGGCTTTCTGTGGTACCAGTGCGGCGGCAACTTCCCGCTGCTGCTGCTCCGACGCAAGGCGCTGCTGGCCAGCCTGCATGGCCTCGGCCCGGCCGGCAACAGATGATGCGGGTTGGCCGAGGCACTGGCTGTGCTCGGAGCATAAAATCACGCTTTCTGCAAAATCCGCTGTAAATCGCTATAATAAAAGAGATTTGGACAGATAACTGAAAACTTCAGTCACAGGAGAGAACCATAGCATGACAGATAGCTTCAACACGCGCGCACAACTAACTGTGGGCAAAAACAATTACGACTACTTCAGCCTAAAGACGCTGGAGTCGGAATACGCGAATGTCGGAAAATTGCCCTATGCGCAAAAGATTTTACTGGAAAACCTGCTGCGTAACGAAGACGGCGACAATGTCACCGCCGACGACATCAAGGCACTGGCCAACTGGAACCCGCAGGCCGAGCCGGAGACCGAGATCTCATTCACCCCGGCGCGGGTCGTATTGCAGGACTTCACCGGCGTGCCGGCCATCGTCGACCTGGCGGCCATGCGCGACGCCATGGCCAATCTCGGCGGCAATGCCGAGCAGATCAATCCGCTGTCGCCGGCTGAACTGGTCATCGACCATTCCGTCATGGTGGACGAATACGGCAGCGCCGACGCCTACACCCTGAATGCGCGACTGGAGTTCAAGCGCAACAAGGAGCGCTACGCATTCCTGCGCTGGGGCCAGGGCGCGTTCGACAACTTCAAGGTGGTGCCGCCGGCCACCGGCATCGTGCACCAGGTCAACCTGGAATTTCTTGGCCGCGTCGTGTTCGGCAACGATGACACCGGCCTGGCCTACCCCGACACATTGGTCGGCACCGACTCGCACACCACCATGATCAACGGCCTCGGCGTGCTCGGCTGGGGCGTGGGCGGCATCGAGGCCGAAGCCGCCATGCTCGGCCAGCCCATCAGCATGCTGATCCCGCAGGTGGTCGGCTTCAAGCTCAGCGGCAAGCTGCCGGAAGGTGCCACCGCCACCGACCTGGTGTTGACGGTCACGGAAATGCTGCGCAACAAAGGTGTGGTCGGCAAGTTCGTCGAGTTTTACGGCGACGGCCTGGCCGAGCTGCCGCTCGCCGATCGCGCCACGCTTGGTAACATGTCGCCCGAATTCGGCAGCACCTGCGCGATCTTCCCGATCGACGAGGAAACCATTAAATACATGCGCCTGACCGGTCGTTCCGAGGAACAGGTCGAACTTGCCGAAACCTATGCCAAGGCGCAGGGCCTGTGGCGCGAAGCTGGGGCGCCGGAGCCGCTGTACACCGACACGCTGGAGTTGGACATGGGCACTGTGGAGCCGTCGCTGGCGGGCCCGAAGCGGCCCCAGGATCGGGTGCTGCTGTCGGACATGCAAAAGACCTACCGGCGCGAAATCGAGCCGTTCCTCGCCGAGCGCGCACAAAAAGCGGCCAAATCCGCAGACGTGGCGCGCGAGGAAGGCGAAGGCGGCCTGCCCAGCAACGGCTCTGGCGGCACCGCGGCCGTGAATTACCAAGGTGTCGATTTCGAACTCAAGGATGGCGCGGTCGTGATCGCCGCCATCACCTCCTGCACCAACACCTCGAACCCGGCAGTCATGATCGGCGCCGGCCTGCTGGCGCGCAATGCGCTGCAAAAAGGCATGAACGTCAAGCCCTGGG
>DATGUT010000317.1:0-4565 GCA_035301185.1 Salinisphaeraceae bacterium | reverse complement strand
CCATTGCTGCCGGCGAAGCAGACATCAACCGCTGCCCGCCGGGCGGCGTGGAAACGGTTAAGCAACTGGCGACACTGACCGGCCGCCCGGCCCGACCCATTGCCGAGGACTGCGAAAGTGCGTGGCCGCCCAAGGTGGCCTTCATCCGCGAGGATGAATGCATCGGCTGCACGCGCTGCATCCAGGCTTGCCCGGTCGATGCTATCGTCGGCGCAGCCAAGCAAATGCACACCATCCTGGCCGACCAATGCACCGGCTGTGAATTGTGCGTGCCGGTGTGCCCGGTGGATTGCATCGACATGCCGCTCGCCAGCGCCGGCAGCGGCCAGCCAGTGTGGCCGCCGGCAGGCACTGTGGATGCCGAACGCGCCGCTGCCGCACGCGCCAATCACCAGGCGCGCCAACGCCGCCAGCATTTGCACAACCGCGGCAAGCGTCGCAGCAATCGCGCCGAAACCGCTGACAAGCGCGCCACCATCGCGGCGGCGCTGGCACGCGCGCGGGCAAAACGGGCCGAGCGTGCATGAACAAGGCAATTCGCACGGAGATTTTCGAGCGCCTGCGGGCGGCCAACCCCGAGCCGACGACCGAGCTGCGCTACGACACGCCGTTTGAATTGCTGATTGCCGTCATTCTTTCCGCCCAGGCGACCGACATCGGTGTTAACAAGGCCACGACGCGCCTGTTCCCTGTTGCCAATACGGCGCAGTCGATTCTGGCGCTGGGCGAGGATGGCCTCAAGCAATACATCAAGACCATCGGCCTTTACAACAGCAAGGCGGCCAACATCATCAAGACCTGCCGCATGCTAATCGAGGAACACGACGGCCGCGTGCCGGATACCCGCGCCGCGTTGCAGGCGCTGCCCGGTGTCGGGCGCAAGACCGCCAACGTCGTGCTCAACACCGCGTTCGGACAGCCGACCATGGCGGTGGACACGCATATTTTCCGGGTGGCGAATCGCACCGGCATCGCCCGCGGCAAGACGGTGCGCGAAGTCGAGGATCGCCTGCTGCGGCTGGTGCCCAAGCCTTATCTCAAGGACGCCCATCACTGGCTGATCCTGCACGGGCGCTATGTTTGCAAGGCGCGCAAGCCGCTGTGCGCCGAATGCCCGATCGTCGATTTGTGCGAGTATCCGCACAAGAACCTGCCGCCGGATCCATCACAGGAATCATCATGACAACCTATGCCAGCAACGCTTTCGCCAGCGCGCGCACGCCGCGCATTTTCTGCATCGGGCGCAACTACGCCGACCACATCGCGGAGATGGGCCATGGCGAGGCGCAGGCGGCGGTGGTGTTCATGAAGCCCATTGGCGCCCTGGTGGCGAGCGGCCAGCCCTTGCCGCTGCCAACCGATCAAGGCGAGGTCCATTACGAGGCGGAGCTGGTGGTCGAGCTCGGCACTGGCGGGCGCCACATCACGGCAGATGCGGCCGCAGCACATATTGCCGGGCTTGGCCTCGGGCTCGATCTGACCTTGCGCAGCCTGCAAAAGGAGCTGATTGCCACCGGCGAGCCGTGGGAAAAAAGCAAGGGCTTCGACTGCAGTGCGCCGCTCGGCCCGCTGCGCGCGTTCGACACGGCGATGGATTTAGAGGCGCTGGAGTTCCGGCTCGAGGTCAATGGCGAGCTGCGCCAGCACGGACGCACGCAGATGATGCTGGTCGATATTCGCGAGTTGATCGTCCAGCTCAGTGCACACTGGGAGTTGCTGCCCGGCGACTTGATTTACACCGGCACGCCGGAAGGCGTCGGCGAAGTCCGTCCCGGTGACCGGCTCGAGCTGCACAGCGACGCGCTGCCGGGCGCAAGTTGGCAAGTCACGGCAGCAGAATAACCTTGAAGTCTATTGTTTGGGCGCGGGGGGCGCCGGCGCAGCAGGTTGCGCTGCATCGCCATCAGACGGGCCATCATCCCAGATCAGGTCCTGATAATCCTCCATGACTTCGCCGTAAAATGGATATTTGACGATGTCGAAATACGGCGAATAGTCGAAATCGCGCGGCGTGCGCAGGCGCGAATTGCGCTGGTGGAAAACCGGCTCGCCGCTGCCGCCAGGTGACACGCGCGGCAAGATCGGGTAGCGCACGGATAAAAAAGCCTCGGCAATCAGCGTCGAGCAAATAGTGCGCGCCAATTCGCTCGAGCCGACCTCGAACAGGGTCGAGCGCCAGTGGCGCGGCAGCAGGCCGTAGGGAAAGAAAAAGCGCAGCAGATCGAAGATCTGGCGCACGTCGTAAGGCATACCCAACCTGGCAGCAGCATAAGCAATCACGATCTGTGCATCTGCCGCAGTCAGCGCCGACGGCCGGCACAGGCGCAAATGCTCGTGCGCATAGCGTGTCAACGGGCTGATGATGACACCACGGCCTATTTCGGCTTCCAGGATCAGCTGGGTGTCGTCCCGCACACCTGGCAGCATGCGCAAGCGCGCCACGGTATCCGGATCAACAATATCCACCGGCCGGCCGATGTAAAGCGCCGAGTGCGTCCACGACGACAGGGTGACGGCTTGGATCACCCCTGCGATGCGCGTCCTGCCTTCGACCAGAATGACGTCTGCGGGGCGCAGGTGGCGACGCATTTCGCCGAAATCGCTCAGCCCCGTGCCCGGCGGCTGGACCTCCTTGCGCAGCCAGTTCGTCGTCGCGTTCAGCAGGCCTTCAGCAATCCACATCTGTCATTCGAGCGCATGGCTGGTCACCCGTGCAATTGTTTTACATGGCCTTTAGCCCCTTTGCCACCAGTATAACGGGTAACGGGAAGGCACACGCTACGATTCACCGGCCTCGCCTTGTGCGCCGATGGCCCTCAATCCCGCACGCGCGCAGTTTACATCCAGTTCCCCGCCGGGTGCACCGCCGGCGCCGATGCCGCCAACAAATTGGCCGTCGATGTATATCGGCAGCCCGCCAGCCAGCATGAGGATGGAGGAATTCATGCGCTGCATTGCCTGCAGTTCCGGGTGTTTGGCGATCAACTCGGCGAGCTTGGCCGTCGGCTCGCGCAGGCTGGCGGCGGTATAAGCCTTGCGAAAGCTGCTGTCCACAGTGTGCGACCCGGCCTCGTCGGCGCGCGCGAATGCAAGCAGCACCCCTGCCCGGTCAACAACCGCCGCCGCTTCGTGATAACCATCCTCGCTGCAGGCGTGCACCGCCGCCATCACTGCCTTGTTGGCAAGTTCCAATGGCAGCTCGGGAACAGTTGGCAGGGGTTGGGCTGCAAAGCTGGCTGTGCTCAGCAACAGTGCCAACAGCAGCCCTCCCACCCTGGCCGCGCTGTTGGCAGCATTGGCATACACAGTTCTGTTCTGTCTGGACATGAGTGTTTTCCGATCAGGGCAGACCTGAACTGTAACAAATCCTGCACCATGGCGATTGCAATAGGCAGCGTGTGCTCCGTTACTCAGCGCTCGACCACCAGGTCGGACAGCGGTTTCGAGCAGCAAGGCAGGAACATGCCTTTGTCGATCTCGCGCTGGCGGATGCCGCCCTGATGCTGCATGTCGACTTCGCCCGAGACCAGCCTGCTCTTGCAGGTGCCGCACAGGCCCTGCGAACAAAACGACGGGATCTGGATGCCAGAGACGCTGGCCGCGGCCAGCACAGTGGTGTCGGCGCCGCATTCCACGGTACTGCCGCTGCCAGTGAACTCGATGCTGTACGAGCCCTGGGCCGGGGCGGGCATTGCCGGTACGTCGATCGCTTCTGCGCCCGTGTGGTCGGCAAAATCGAAGCTCTCTTCATGGTAGCGGGTCATGTCGAAGCCAGCCTCGGTGAGAATGTCTCGCACCGCCGCCATGAACGGCGCCGGGCCGCAGACCATGATTTCGCGTTCCATGAAATCAGGCGCGATCTGTCTCAGGGTCGGCAGCGACACCCGGCCCAGCAGCCCGCCCCAGCGCTCGCGCGGCGCATCGTCCTCGCAGACGGCAAAAAAGCGAAAATTCGGCAACGCCCAGGCGATGAGATTGAGCTCCGCACGGAAGATGATGTCGGCCGGTGTGCGCGCGAATTCGGCGAACACGATATTGCGCGGCAGGGCCAGATCATAGTAGGCGCGTGCCATGGACATGAGCGGCGTGATGCCGCTGCCGCCAGCAAGAAAAAGATATTTTTCCGCCGGATGGTTGAGCGTGCTGAACTCGCCCAGCGGCCCCACCGCGCGCAGTTCCATGCCGGGCTTGAAGTGATCGTGCAGCCAGTTCGACACCGGCCCGCCCGGCGTGCGCTTGCAGGTGATCGAGAGCAGATGCGGGCGGGTTGGGGTCGATGAAATGGTGAAACAGCGGTTGATGTTTTCGCCATCGATCTCGAAGTCGAAAGTCAGGAACTGGCCCGGCAGATAGCGAAAATCCTGCGGCTGCTGGCCGCGGAACAAAAACGTCTTGACGTCGTGCGTCTCTTCCAGAACCCGGCGGCAGACAAGCACGTCATCGATTTCGGCATCCCAGGTGCCGTATTCCGCGTTGAGATGCGACAGCAGCAGCCCTTCGGACTGCATGTTGGCGATCTCGGTGCGCTCCAGGGGCATTGCGGTGGCCAAATTCAATCTCCCGTT
>DATGUT010000316.1:0-4411 GCA_035301185.1 Salinisphaeraceae bacterium | reverse complement strand
AGCCTGTTCTTCTGGGTTGCCGAGGAGCGCTATGGCCAGGCCGATTGAGACTGTGCCGATGGCAGCGCCGGCGACCAATCCGGTTGTGGTGGTTGACGATTTGCACGTCGAATACCGAGTTTATGCAACCGGCAAGCGGGTGGGCAGCGCCAACAACAACCTTTTCAAGCGTCGCCGGAGCGTACAGAAAGTACATGCTCTCAAGGGGGTTTCGTTCGTTGCCTGCGAAAACGAGTCGATCGGCATTATCGGCCATAACGGCTCAGGCAAATCCACCCTGATGCGAGCCATCGTCGGGCTCACGCCGGCAACGAGAGGCGCTGTTTATACGGCATCACGGCCTAATCTGCTGGGTGTCGGCGCCGCGCTGATCAGAGACTTGTCCGGCGAACAGAACATTACGCTGGGCGGACTTGCCATGGGTTTCAGCCCCGACGAAATCGAAGCCGAACGAGACAAGATTTCCGATTTCAGCGGGTTGAGCAAATTCATCAACATGCCCATGCGGACCTATTCGTCGGGGATGTCGGCGCGCCTGAAGTTTTCCATTGCCACTGCGCGCACACATGAGATTCTGATCATCGACGAAGCGTTGGCGGTCGGGGACAAGAAATTCCGCAAGAAGAGCGAACAGCGCATCCGAGAGATCCGCGAGGCGGCCGGCACCGTGTTTCTGGTCAGCCACTCGATGGGCTCAATCAAGGAAGCCTGCGACCGCGTCCTCTGGATTCATCAGGGCGAACTCAGAATGGACGGGCCGACTGAGGAGGTCGTGGCGGCTTATCAGGAGTCGCAATAACAACGCGTCGTGCGAGTGCGGGTGGAATCCGGTCGTGGGACGCCGACTCCACGGTTTGATGGCTTCGGCAAACGTCTTGGATACCAAGCTGCACAGGTATTCGGGCAGCCCGATTGTGTGCCAGCCCCAGCCATGGGCATAGCGCCTCCTGATTATATATCTGTCTCAGCTACGCGAAAACAGGCTTGTCATTGCCACCGTAGTGCGAAGCACGAAGTGAAGAAACCCCGTTATAAGGACTGATGAAGAGAGATTTCTCCATTCCGGTCGCAGGCTCCCTCCAGTCGAAATGACAGAGTTTGGAGTGGATGGCTAAGTTTCACGCACAATCAAATCGAGCAAGGCAAAACCGAGACAAGCAGGCAGTCATCCTACGCGTCGCGGAACCGCGCGGATGTGCCTGCAGATCGCGATCCTGCGACTGCACTTGCTCCGCTCGCCGCACCGGCATAGCGGCTGGCTATGATGCTGCTGCCTTGTTTGTCGCTCAATCGCTCTTATATTCGAGGACAATACATACGCCCTTGTTCAAGCGCTGTTCCGGGTTGCATTGCTTTGCGCAGCTTTCCGCAAAGGGCGTATATTGGGCTGTTTAATTCCATGCTGTGGGCAAAATGAGTAGCATTCGTGTGCGCGGTGCGCGTACGCACAATCTGCAGAACATCGATGTCGAGCTGCCGCGCGACCGGCTGATCGTGATGACCGGGCTGTCCGGCTCGGGCAAGTCGAGCCTGGCGTTCGACACCATTTATGCCGAGGGCCAGCGGCGCTACGTGGAGTCGCTGTCGGCCTATGCGCGCCAGTTCCTGTCGATGATGGAAAAGCCCGACATCGACAGCATCGAAGGGTTGTCGCCGGCCATTTCCATCGAACAGAAATCGACTTCGCACAATCCGCGCTCGACGGTCGGCACGGTCACCGAGATCCACGATTACCTGCGCCTGCTGTTTGCCCGCACCGGCATTCCGCATTGCCCGCAGCATGGCGAGCCGCTGACCATCCAGACCGTGTCGCAAATGGTGGACCAGACCTTGGCGAAGGAGCCGGAATCCGCCTGGATGCTGCTGGCGCCGGTGGTGCGCAGCCGCAAGGGCGAGCAGCGCGAGCTGTTCGAGCAGATTCGCGGCGAGGGCTTCGTGCGCGTGCGCGTGGATGGCGAAGTGCTGGATCTGGACGAGGTGCCGGCACTGGATGCCAAGCGCAAGCACGACATCGAAGTGGTGGTGGATCGCTTCAAGATCCGCGCCGGTCTGCAGCAGCGCCTGGCCGAGTCGTTCGAGACCGCGCTGCGCCTGGCCGACGGCATTGCCTGGATCGCGCCCTGGCGTGGCGACGCGGAACCGGAGGTGTTCTCCGCGCGCTTCGCCTGCCCGGTCTGCGGCTACTCCATCAACGACATGGAACCGCGGCTGTTTTCCTTCAACTCGCCGCACGGCGCCTGCCCGGACTGCGACGGCCTCGGCACCATGTCGGTGTTCGACGTCGAGCGCGTGGTGGCGGATGATTCGCTGTCGCTCGCCGGCGGTGCGGTGCGCGGTTGGGATCGGCGCAATCCCTATTTCTTCGGCATGATCGAATCGCTGGCGAAGCGCTACCAATTCAATGTTGATACACCCTGGGGCAAGCTGCCGCAGAAGGTGCACGATCTCATCCTGTATGGCTCCGGCGGTGAGCGCATCGAATTTCGCTACATCAATGCGCGCGGTCGCACGCGCGTGCGCCGGCATGCCTTCGAAGGCGTGATCAACAACATGCAGCGGCGCTACGAGGAAACCGACTCCATCGCCGTGCGCGAGGAGTTGGCGCGCTATTTGTCGAACCAACCCTGCCCCACCTGCGGCGGTGCGCGCCTGAAGGAAGCCGCGCGCCATGTGCGCGTCGCCGACACCACGCTGCCACAGATTACCGCGGCCAGCATCGGCGACGCCCTGGCATTGATCAATCACTTGCAAATACCCGGCCACCGCGGCGAAATCGCGCAGCCCATCCTGCGCGAAATCCATCAGCGCCTGCGTTTTCTCAGTGACGTCGGCCTGAGCTACCTGACGCTGGCGCGCAGCGCCGAAACCCTGTCCGGCGGCGAGGCCCAGCGCATTCGCCTGGCGAGCCAGATCGGCGCCGGCCTGGTCGGCGTCATGTACATCCTCGATGAGCCGTCGATCGGCCTGCATCAGCGCGACAACCGGCGGCTGCTGAACACGCTCGAACATTTGCGCGATCTCGGCAATACCGTGATCGTGGTCGAGCATGACGAAGAAGCCATCCGCGAGGCCGATCACGTCCTCGATCTCGGGCCCGGCGCGGGTGATCACGGCGGGCGCATCGTTGCCCAGGGCACGGCGCAGGAGATTGCCGCCAACCCCGATTCGCTGACCGGGCAATACCTGGCCGGCACGCGCGAGCTGGCGGTGCCGGCCGAGCGCGTGCCGTTCGCCGATGACCGCCGCATCGACATCCGCGGCGCGCGTGGCAACAACCTGCAAAACATTGATGTGTCTTTGTCCATGGGCCAAATGACCTGCATCACCGGCGTGTCCGGTTCGGGCAAATCGACACTGATCAACGAGACCCTGTTTCCGGCCGCCGCGCGCCAGGTCAACCGGGCCGTGGCCCGGGCGGCACCGGTCAATGCCATTCGCGGGCTGGAGCACGTGGACAAGGTGATCGACATCAACCAGGCGCCGATCGGGCGCACGCCGCGCTCCAATCCGGCCACTTATACCGGCCTGTTCGGCACCATACGCGAGCTGTTTGCGAACACGCCGGAAGCGCGGGCGCGCGGCTACAAGCCGGGGCGCTTTTCCTTCAACGTCAAGGGCGGGCGTTGCGAGGCGTGCCAGGGCGACGGCGTCATCAAGGTGGAAATGCATTTCCTGCCCGATGTTTACGTCACCTGCGACACCTGCAAGGGGGCGCGTTACAACCGCGAAACCCTGGAAGTGCGCTACAAGGGCAAGACCATCGCCGAAGTGCTCGACATGCGCGTCGAGGCGGCGCTGGAGTTCTTCGCCCCGGTGCCAAGCCTCAAGCGCAAGCTGGACATTCTCATGGACGTGGGCCTGTCCTATGTGAAGCTGGGCCAGAACGCGACCACTCTGTCCGGCGGCGAGGCGCAGCGCATCAAGCTCGCACGCGAGTTGTCCAAGCGCGACACCGGGCGCACGCTGTATCTGCTCGACGAGCCCACCACTGGCCTGCATTTCCACGACATCGCGCAGCTGCTCAAGGTGCTGCTGCGCCTGCGCGATGCCGGCAATGCCGTGGTTGTGATCGAACACAACCTGGACGTGATCAAGACCGCCGACTGGATCATCGACCTTGGCCCGGAAGGCGGCGCCGGCGGCGGTCAGGTGGTCGTCTGCGGCACGCCGGAGCAGGTAGCCGCGCACGCCACGTCGTACACTGGGCACTTCCTGGCGCCGATGCTGCCGGCGGCGGCGCGGGAGCAGGCGGTGGGCTGAAGCTGCCAGCGAGCGCGGGCCTTTAGGCTTGGCTTGTATGCAGGAGCGCGCCGGTGCGCGATCAAGCCCGCAGGGCTGGCAGGAACTGCCTCAACTGCCGAGCAACAGCAGCGTCATCGGCAGCGTGAGCGCCGCGGCCACATGTTCCATG
>DATGUT010000315.1:0-2447 GCA_035301185.1 Salinisphaeraceae bacterium | reverse complement strand
CTTCACTCCTCGCGCCTTGCCTGAGCACATTTTAGACAGCAATGTGTGAACCGAGAAACACGAAAAAGGCTCTAGCCCGGCAGCAGCATGGGCGGCAGCTCGCAGACCTCGCCGCGCGCCAGGCGCGCATAGCCGGCATGCAGGGCGGCCGCCAGATCGGCAATGTCCTTTTGCGGGCCGGTGTTGACCAGTACGTCATCAGCCGCTGCCAGGCGGTCGCCGCGGCTGTCCTGGGCCGCGATCATCTTGTGCGCCAGGTCTTCGTCGATGTCGTCGCGCGCAACCAGGCGCTCGAGCTGCACCCGCTCCGGCGCATCGATGACGAGAATGCGATCGACCAGATCGGCCATGCCACTCTTGACCAGCAACGGCACCACCAGAATGCAGTAATCGCTGGTGCAGGCATCGCGGCGCCGGGCCAGTTCGGCGCGGATGCGCGGATGGGTGATCGATTCCAGCCGGCGGCGCGCCTCGGGGTCGTCAAACACGATTTGCCGCAGTCTGCGCCGATGCAAGTGGCCGTCATCATCAAGCAGCTCGGTGCCAAAGGCCTGCGCGATTTCGGCCAGCGCCGGCTGGCCCGGCTCGACCACAGCCCGGGCCACCTTGTCGGCGTCCACGATGGCGATGCCAAAACGCTCGAAGGCGCGGGCCACGGCGGATTTGCCACTGGCAATGCCGCCAGTAAGCCCTACGGAGAATTTTGCGGACATGCGCGAGGGGCCTCTTGGTTCAAATCAGTCCGGCCAGCGAGAAATATGCGTGCATTATTGTATCGCCTGCCACCAGGGTCAACCACCCGGCGGCTGCGAGAAACGGGCCGAACGGCATGGTCGAGCCGCGCCGCAGGCGGCCGCTGGCGATGAGAGCGAGGCCGGCAAGCGCGCCGCTCACCGACGCGAGCACGAGGATCAGCGGCAGCTGCTGCCAGCCAAGCCAGGCGCCGAGCGCGGCCAGCAGCTTGAAATCGCCGTAACCCAGCCCGCGCTTGCCAGTCAGCAGGCGGAACAGGTGAAAGACCAGCCACAACACGAGATAACCAGCGGCGGCGCCGATGATGGCACTGACCGGATCGACAAATGCCGTCGCGCTTGCCGCCAGCAGCCCCAGCCACAACAACGGCAGAGTGATGTTGTCAGGCAGCAGTTGCGTCTGCCAATCGATCACGGCAAGCGCCAGCAGCGCCCACGACAGCAGCAGCGCCAGCAGGCAGGCGAGCGTGGGGCCGAAGTGCCAGGCCACCACCAGGCCCATGCCGGCGGCGGCGATTTCCACCAGCGGATACTGCCGGGAAATGGGCTTCTCGCAGCCGGCGCAGCGCCCGCGCAGCAGGATGAAACCGAGCACGGGGATGTTTTGCCAGGCGCGAATGGGTGTTGCGCAATGCGGGCAGGCCGATGCCGGCCAGGCCAGGTTGAAGGTTTCCTCGGGCGCCTGTTCAGGTTGGCCGAGCACCGCGGCCGCATCTGTTCGCCACGCGGTCATCAGCATGCGCGGCAGGCGCAGGATCACTACGTTGAGAAAACTGCCCACGGCCAGCCCCAACAGGCCGATGCAGCAGAAAAACAGGAACGGCATGTCAGCCAGCATTGGCAGCATTCAGACGACCGAGCCGAGCTGGAAGATGGGCAGGTACATGGCGATGATCAAGCCGCCGACCAGGACGCCGATCACCGCCATGATGAATGGTTCGAGCAGACTGGAGAGGGAATCCACCTGATTGTCGACCTCTTCTTCATAGATGTCGGCCACGCGCGCACACATGGTATCGAGCGAGCCGGACTCCTCGCCGATGGCAATCATTTGCTGAGTCATGCTGGGAAACAAGCCGGTGTTGCTCAATGCCAGTTGCAGGCGCTGCCCGGTGGCCACCTGGCTGCGCATCTGGCGAATGCCTTCTTCGTAGACCAGATTGCCGGCGGCGCCGGCCACGGAATCGAGTGCTTCGACCAGCGGCACGCCGGCGGCAAACATGGTCGACAGCGTGCGCGCGAAGCGGGCGACCACGGATTTGTCCAGAATATTGCCGATCACCGGCAATTTGAGCAGCAGCCGGTCCACGAGCTGGTGAAACCTGTACGAGCGCTTGTAGAAGCGAACGAACAGAAACCCCGACAGGACGATGCCGATGAAGATGATCCACCACCAGTTCTGCACGACATCGGACAAATGGATGACCAGGCGGGTGAAGGCCGGCAGGGTGGCGTTGAAGCCGTGGAACAGGGCCTCGAACTGCGGCACCACGAAATACAGCAGGATCAGCATGACGATGAAGGCGACGATGATCACCGAGGTGGGATACACCAGCGCCTTGCGCACCTTGCCCTTGATGGACTCGGTCTTTTCCTTGTAGGTGTCGACCTTGTCGAGCAGCGTCTCCAGCGCCCCCGAAGCCTCGCCGGCGGCGACCAGGCTGACGAACAGGTCATCGAAGTATTTCGGATGCT